>JBEISY010000008.1:0-16217 GCA_040375175.1 Chitinophagaceae bacterium | reverse complement strand
GTAAAGACATTAAACTGGCGCGTAATGGTGTGAACAATTGGGAGGTCAAAGAAGGCAGCGCGAAGATTCGTATCAATTATAATACGGAGAGTTTCTTCGTTGCGGCGGATGCTTATCTCTGCCAATTACCATCGGATACGGCCAACATCAAACGGCTATACCAATTCTTGTTAGAAGAGAATTACAGGGTTAAGGGATTGGTGTTAAGTTGTTTTCAGCAGAATATCGTGCTATCAAGCATCATCTATGATATGGACCTGAACCAGAACAATGGTACAGAAACCTTCAGAAGTCTTTTTCGCAGGGCCGATGAATATGATGACCTGCTGAAGAATGAGTATGGTTGTTTGGCCAGACTTGAAGAATAGGCGAAAGGGGAAGGATGTAGGGGAATGAATTACTATGATTAAAAAAAGACTTAACAAAGAAGAGGCGTTGCAGAAGCTGAGGCATTATTGTGCTTACCAGGAACGCTGTCACCAGGAAGTGAAAGAAAAGCTCTACAGTTTTGGTTTGTATAAGACCGACGTTGATCAAGCGATATCCACATTGATCGAGGAGAATTACCTGAATGAAGAGCGGTTTGCCCGCGCCTTTGTGGGAGGCTATTTCAGGAGCAAGCATTGGGGGCGGGTGAAGATCATGCACGCACTCAAGCAGAAGGGTGTCAGTGCATACTGTATTAAAAGCGGCATGCAGGAAATTGATGAAGAGGCCTACGATAAAACCATCAGGGATCTGGTAGAGAAAAAAATGGACCATCTGAAGGGCGAGGGCCTGCAGGCCTACCAGAAAAAAATCAAGGTCACGCAGTATATGATGCAAAGAGGATTTGAAGCACCACTGGTACATGCCGCACTAGCGGATCTTGCTGGTGGCGAATGACCTTTGTTTATAACTCCTTGATCGAGAAGGTGAAAATACCATCGTGAATGATGGACCTGTTGTCACGATTGATCAGCCACACGTCAATGATATTGTAGTCGCCCACAGGTGAGAAGCGGCGAACGAACTGGGCGGCAGAGGATTTCGCAAGGTCTTCCTCGTTCACACTGTCTTCCAACTGGCTGTCATACAGCTTCAATTCTATACGATTCAGACGCTCTTGGTCCTCGCGTACAAATTTATAGCTCACTTTTTTAAACCTACCCACCTGGGCAACATCATTTAGACTATTCATCACTACAGTTTTGGTCTTATCGAATATGTTGTCTGGCAGCAATCGCTTTTACACAAAAACGAAGCCAAAACACTTTCTGTCAGGCTACGAATTATACACCATTTGTTATCATATTGTTTTTCAACACATAGGGGAGCCAAAATTTTCTTAATGCCACTGTCGGAACTTCAACCCAAGAAAGGCACATATATGAATTATACATGATGTGACAGAGCAGATTTGGTCCTGGATATAAAGATAATGCTTATTGATTTGGCGGCTGGAGCATTTCCTGGATATTTCTCTGGTGGTGAATCAGATGGTAGATGGTGAAGTACATCATTTCCCTGATTGTCAATTTTCCGAGGAGCGGATGTGGGATAAGATATTGATCAAGGTCTTTTTCATTGTATTTGGTTAGCCGCACCTGTAGTTTGTGCACATGGTTGTTCAGTGCGGTAAGCAGTGTTTGTTTTTGAGAGTAGGATACGTCTTTCGGAATAAAGGCACCAGATGCTCTTCCGCCCGCCTGCAACTTGAGATGATATTTAGAGACCAGCTGCGTATAGGTTCTTCCGGGTCTGTTGGGTTTGCCGAACAATACCCTGAAAAAAAACCGCGGCAATTGCAGTGCCTGATTGAGCGGTTTCACTGAGCGCAACAAATGTTCGGTTTGTTGACCTGCGGTCCACTTATTGTTCACGCTGCGCAGAAATTCCTCCTCCGTTAACCCATCGATATACTGAACATATAGCGCATAGGCCCGGCCGAGTTCCTGTATGATCTCTGCTTTAATCATTTAACCATCGGATAAGGGAAAGACGAACTGAGTTTTATGCGTTGTCCGGTTTGTCCGGAAGTTCTTGCCGCTTCAATGATTTCCAATACATGTAGCGCGTGTTCAACATTGATGCGCGGCTCTGTTCCCTTCACGAGGCTTTCAGACACAACAGATGCGCCTTGCTGCCAAACGTAATCTTTGGGGTCCGGTTCATATCGCATCGGCTTTTCCGTCCAGGATACCGCGAGGTCAACACCATAAGGTGCCCAATCATATCCCGCCAGTGCCATGTTTCCATGGGAACCCCAGATGGTAATGGTGGGATGGTCCTGCCCTTTGCCTTCATGACCGTAGGGATCAAAATAGTTGAACCCACATTGCACATGCGAGATGATTCCATTGCCGTGGTCCATCAGCACCATGGCATTGTCTTCTGCATCCACTTTGATCTTTCCCTTATTGTCAACAGTGCGTTCTTTAGTAACCGTACTCGTCATTGCCATCACAGACAGTGCCGGTCCGAGCAGTCCCGTAAGTGTGGCAAGATTATACACACCTAGATCGGGAAGGCTTCCACCGCCTTTCTCGTAAAAGAATGCGGACCAGGTAGGACCGGTATGACCATAGTGTGCATGTGCTGCCGCCACTTTCCCCAGCTTACCATCCAGGATGGACTTAGCCATGAATGCAAATTGCGGCGAGTTCACAACAGCTGGTGCTCCCCAGAGCCGGAGCTTCTTTGATTTCGCAAAATCCAATAGTGCCTTTCCTTCTTTATACGAATTGGCCAATGGTTTTTCACTCCATACATGCTTACCGGAATTGAGCGCTATCTTATTCAACCTGCCATGCTCTTGCATATCGGTTAAATTGATCAGCAAGTCAAAAGGCTCGCCCGCCAGCAACTGCGTGATATCTGCGTATCGATTGGCCACTTTGAATTCTACTGCTCTACTGGCCGCACGGTCGGGAATGATGTCGCACACACTTACCACTTCAACAAAGGGTGATTTTGTCAGATGGGGCAGGTACATGCCAGACACGCTGCCGCAGCCAATCACAGCTACACGGATCTTTCCGTCCGGTTTTTCTGAGGCCCAGGATTGAAGTGGATTCATCAGAGCGCCTGCGGCTAAGAGTGCGGATTGCTGTAAAAAAGTGGACCGATGCATATTCGTTGAGTTGAGTTTGATGGATAGGCGGCTTTCCCACCCGTTGTAATTTAATTAATTTGCAGCATGTCTTCACTTACTGTTACACTTGTTCAAGCAAATCTTCATTGGGAGAATCCATCGGCCAATCTTTCCATGCTGGAAGAACAGATCAAATCAGCTGGAAAAACCGAGGTGGTTGTACTTCCGGAAATGTTCAGCACAGGCTTCAGCATGAAACCCGAGACCCTCGCTGAAACCATGGACGGCCTCACGGTGCAATGGATGAAACAGATGGCCACCACACATAAGATCATCCTCACAGGAAGCGTGATCATCCGGGATAAAGACCAGTATTTCAACCGGATGATCTGGATGCTACCCAATGGGCAATATGGCTACTACGACAAACGCCATCTTTTTGCGTTTGCGGGGGAAGACCAGCATTATGCATCGGGCTCGCGGCGCCTCATCGCGCAGGTGAAGGGCTGGAAGATCAATTTACAAGTATGTTATGATCTCCGTTTTCCGGTTTGGGCCCGGCAACAACCTACAGAGAACAATGCGGCGGAATATGACCTGCTCATCTATGTGGCTAATTGGCCGGAACGCCGCAATCATGCGTGGAAAACATTGCTTCAGGCGAGAGCTATTGAGAACCAATGCTATGTTGTTGGTGTGAACAGGGTGGGCGATGATGGTAGTGGGATTCATCACAGTGGCGACAGTATGGTGATTGATCCCATGGGTGAGGTTTTGTTCACGCAAGCCAATGAAGAAATAATCAAAACAGTTACACTGGAAAAAGCTGCGCTGGATCAGGTCAGAGAGAAATTACCTTTCCTGCGCGACAGGGATCCTTTCACCATTGGATGATTGGATCAGTTGCAGCACCGCTTTCATTTTGAGATCGATGTTGTTCACAGCCGCAATGCCGGAAGGCCCTACATACACATCGGGCGTAACGCCTTTTCCATCTTTCGGTCCGTGTTGATACTGCACCAGACGAAACATCGGCATCCTTACCCGCATGGCCGTATTCGGCAGGGTGATATTGGGAATCATAAGGCCATTGTTGCCATAGGCGCCGCCGCCGGTTTCTTCGCCAACGAGGGTCACATTCTGCTGCCCTTTCATGGTATGCGCAAAAAGGGTAGCTGCTGAAAAAGTTGGACCCGAGATGACGAGGTAAACCTTACCTGTAAAAAAATCTTTTTTTCTGGGTTTTACGACATGGTTCTCCCAATACCTGAAATGGTATTTGCCATCGTCCCGTTTGGTGGTGAACATCCCCAACGCCATTGCATTCAGGGTCCGCATCGGAAAATATTTTCCGTAAGGCCCAAAGCCTTTGCGAATGGAATATGCTGAGTCAGCAACCCGAAACTTTTTGACTTTGAGGTAACTCGCCAGTCGGGCATAATGATTAACCTTACCCCCACCATTGCTGCGGATATCAATGACCAGGTTGGTTGCTTTTTGTTCCCGCATCAGTCGGAAAGACCTTCTGAAAAATCCGGGCAGATGAGCGTCACCATCAAAACTATTCAGCGTCATCACCATGGTGCCGCCGGGTATTTTTGAGGCCGATGGGATACTGTCGCCGGGTGCGATATACTGAAGAGACCGGATGTCTTTCATGCGCTGACTCCGCGATGGTTTTGGCGGTTGCGGCGCGCGCTTAGTACTGTTGCGCCTGGGCCTGTTCAGGGTATCAGCTGCGGGCTCATATACCGGAACACTAGCAGATTTTACTTGCCCAACACTATCTATATAACTAACCTGATATGTTTTTTTGAGACCGTAGATGTTGCGATGGTAATACGGAAAGTTGTTAGACAGGCGGATGTAGTTGATATTGTTGGCGAAGCCATCCGTAGGCATATACCTGAACATCGTACTGCTGATCTGTTCCACAGATTGCCCATCGATCCCCATAATAGTGGTTCCGCGCCGGATGGCAGAGTCCCTTCGGTTCAGGTTTCCGATCACAATCATTGAGTCCTCATATACTTTCAAAAACAAGGGAAAGGACGGCAGCCGCAGCCCACGCATTCCTTCGTTGTATTTTTTCGAAAAGTTGAAAGAGGTATGCCCGCATCGTATGGCCGTGGTAATGGGTGCCAGCACGCTGAAACCAAACTGTTGTTGCGTCATGGAATCCCGGATGGCGGCACGATAGGCATTGAACAGCATGTCCATGCTATCTTTTGAAGTGTACCAATACAAGGATGGATGAAACTTTTCGAGGATGTTCCGCATCACATCAAAATCTTCGCGTAGTTCATCCGGGGAGTATTTGCGCACGATCTCTTTGCGTGCTGAAGCCTGTGATGCTGTGCTGTGGGAACAAGACATCGCAAAGGCCGATAACGCCAGGAGGGTACAGGCTATATAAATGTGTTTCAGCAGCATAGGTAATTCACAAGAACGTGATTCCCGTTTCTTTATTTCGAAAAAGCATTCCAGCCCTGCGCGGTAATGGCATGAACACTTCCCCCCTTGGTGATGATCGTATTTCCTTTCTCGGCCTCTGTTACATAACCGATCACAGAGATCTCTTCATTGAGGGTAAGCTTGTTGAAATCCGCCTGGTTGACGGTAAACAGCAGTTCATAATCTTCGCCGCCACTGAGTGCACAGGCCGTTGGATCTATTTCAAATTTATAGGCGGCCCTTCTCATCTCTTCGTGAATCGGGATCTTTTCTTCGTAAATAACGGAACCGGTACTACTTTGCTCCGCAATATGGAGGAGTTCTGAACTCAATCCATCGGAAATATCCATCATCGCTGTGGGGATGATGCCTTTTTCTTCAAAGAAATCGATGATGTCTTTTCTGGCTTCGGGTTTAAGCAGCCTTCGGATCACATAGTCTTCTCCTTCAAGGTCTGGCTGCACATTGGGGCTTTCCAGGTAGATCTTTTTTTCTCTTTCGAGGAACAACAGGCCCACATAACTACCGCCAAGGAAACCGGAACAACAGATCAGGTCTCCGGGTTTGGCGCCGGACCGTTTGACGATGTTTTGTGGTTTGGCTTCGCCGATGGCGGTTACGGAGATTACAAATCCTTTTTGGGATGAAGCCGTATCGCCGCCGATGAGGTCAACGCCGTAGGTTTCGCAAGCGGCTAACACGCCGGCGTAGAATTCATCCAGAGATTCCACACTGAATCGGTTACTCACGCCAATGCTCATGGTGATCTGTGTGGGATTAGCGTTCATCGCATACACATCACTGAGGTTCACCACCACAGATTTGTAGCCGAGGTGTTTGAGGGGGGTATACATGAGATCAAAATGCACGCCTTCAATCAGCAGGTCCGTGGTGATCACCGTTTGTGCACCTAGGTGGTCAATCACCGCTGCATCATCGCCAACGGCGAGGATGGTAGATGGTTGTTGAATATCGAAATCCCTTGTCAGGTGTTTAATGAGGCCAAACTCCCCTAAGGAAGCAATTTCTGTCCTTTGTTCCATAACTTATCCAATGATTTGATTGATCCAATTGACCAGCTGATCGTGGATCTGGCCGTTGGTAGCAATGATTTTTTCCTGGTAGGGTGAGTAGCGGTTTCCCTTAAAATCGGTGACCTTTCCGCCTGCTTCTTCCACAATGAGAAATCCTGCGGCGCTATCCCATGCGTTAAGGGAATACTCGTAGTAACCATCAAACCGCCCACAGGCCACCCAGCAGAGATCGATGGCGGCGGAGCCGAGCCTGCGTACGGGAACGCCGGCCTTGATAAAGGAACCGAAGGTTTCCAGGAGAGCGCCAGACTCGGGATATTTATAAGGGAAACCTGTTACCAGACAGGATTCCATCAATACATTTTTTTTACTGACATGGATCTGCTGATCATTTAAAAAGGCGCCCTTGTCTTTTTCTGCAAAGAAAAATTCTTCGATGAATGGATTATACACTGCACCCATGAGCATCTCGCCATCTTTTTCTATGCCGATGCTCACACAGCATATGGGAATACCATTCGCGAAGTTGACGGTACCATCAATGGGGTCAATGATCCATTTGTATTGCGAGTCTGTGGGATGTGCACCTGTTTCCTCCGTGAGGATATAATGGTCAGGAAAGCTTTCCCGGATGATAGAGATGATCAGTTTTTCAGATGCATGATCCGCTTCCGTTACGAGGTTGTTGACGGAATCTTTCGACTGAATGGCAAAACTGCCGACGGTGAATGCTTTGATCAGTTTTCCGGCATCAAGTGCGGCCTTGATCAGGGTTGTCTTCAGCATTTTACAAAGCTATGCGTTAAATATGGTTGCCGATATAGTTATTTTTGACAAAATTGATCCCATTGCTATCTGTCATCATCGTCAACTACAATGTCAAATACTTCCTGGAGCAGTGCCTGTTCTCCGTAAGGGCGGCGATGAAACAGGTGGGTGGCGAAGTCATTGTGGTAGACAATGCATCACAGGATGGAAGCCGGGATTATCTGGCGTCCCGTTTCCCGGAAGTGCAATTCATCTGGAACAAGGAGAACCTCGGTTTTGCCAGGGCCAATAACCTTGCATTGGCGCAGAGCAAGGGGGAGCACATTCTGTTTTTGAATCCAGACACCATCGTTGCGGAAGATTGCTTCAGCATCTGCATGCAGTTTATGCACGCCCATCCTCAAGCGGGCGCATTGGGTGTTCATATGGTTGATGGGGGTGGACGTTTCCTGAAAGAAAGCAAGCGCGCTTATCCATCGATCTCCACATCCTTCTTTAAACTTGCGGGATTGGCAACGTTGTTTCCGAAGTCCAAAATTTTTGCACGCTATCACCTTGGTCATCTTGACCCTGCCAGTAATCACGAAGTAGATGTTCTTGCCGGCGCATTCATGTGGGTAAGGCGAAAAGCATTGGATGCCGTGGGCAGTTTCGACGAACGGTTTTTCATGTATGGGGAAGACATCGATCTTAGTTATCGGTTGCAGCGGGGCGGATGGAAGAATTTTTATGTGGCAGACACAACGGTGATCCATTTTAAAGGGGAGAGCACGAAGCGTGGTTCGCTGAACTATGTACGCATGTTTTATAGGGCCATGGCTGTTTTTGTAGAGAAGCATTACACATCTGTAACGGCATTTTTCTTTCGGTTCTTCATCACGCTGGCCATTTGGTTCCGCGCCGGAATTACGGCGGTGCTGGGAGGTTTGAAGCAACTCGGACTTCCCATCATTGATGCTGTCAATATCCTCATTGCCTTTATCGCCGCAAAATATACCTGGAATGAATTGGTGAAACCAGAGATCGTTTACAACCGTGATCTGCTGGGCATGGCCTTTCCTGCTTTTACCGTGGTGTTTATTGTTGCGGCGTATTATGCTGGGCTGTATGACCGGTCGCAGAAGCGCGGACGCGTGATCCATTCCACGGTCATTGCTACTACCGCCTTGCTGGTGATTTATGCCTTGTTGCCGGAACAGTATCGATTTTCCAGGGCGATCTTATTGTTAGGCTCTTTCTATGCTTTCATACTGTTGGTGCTTAGCAGGGGCTGGATGCGCAGGTTGAACCTGATTGAAGCTGAAGAAGAGGAGAAACTCGGGACGGTGGTGGTTGCGGATCTGGCTTCATTTGAAGAGGCGAGCGGCCTGATGGAAACGGCGGAGAAGCGCCAGCGGATCCTCGGGCGGATCGCACCACAAGAAGATGGCGGCGCTTCCCTCACAACCCTCGCCCACCTGGATGCCTTCCTGAAAGATGTGCCCGTGCGGGAGGTGATCTTCTGCCAGGGCAGGATCAGTTACCAGGAGATCATCCGCCATGCACAAAAACTTCCAAAACACACGCGCATGCGGATCATGGCCGGTGGCGCCAAATCCATTGTTGGATCAGACTCCAGCACATCCAGCGGACAGGCTATTTCCGATGCAGCAGGATATACCCTGGGTGGTCCTTCGGCCAGGAGGATGAAGCAACTGGTGGATGCCTTGGCGGCATTGTTGTTCGTCGTCACCTGGCCCTTACAGTTGTTTTTGGTAAAGAATCCAATTGGATTGTTGGGAAATGCCATGAAGGTGCTGGGCGGGCAATGCACCTGGATCGGGTACAGCAGCATAATGAGTAATCACAACGGCTTACCGCGCATCAAAAAGGGGATCCTTGGCACCAACGGCCAACCGGGCTGCGGGCATCCGGATGCAGATGACGGCCTGTATAAACTGGATCAATTATATGCCCGCGAGTACACCATTTACAAGGATCTATACCTGATGGCAAAAGGCTATAAATGGCTCGGTTCGTGATAAATGGCAACCAAACAACGATTGAATACCCTATCTTGCAATAGATGTCGCTCATAGAGTTCAACCTGCCTCCAACCATTGCCCGGGCGCTGAACATACCCCAAAGAACGCCCAAGCGCCAGCAGATCAGGGTCTTGAAAAAGCTCCTGAAAAAGGCACGTTATACCGAGTTTGGACAAAAGTATCATTTCGACGAAATCTTACTCTCCCGCCACCCTGGCAAGAAATTCCAGGAGCTGGTACCTACCTATGATTACTCTAGGTTACACAAGGAATGGTGGCACCGGACATTGGATGGGGTACCGGATGTGTGCTGGCCCGGCAAGATCAAATACTTTGCGCTGAGCTCAGGAACCTCTGAAGCAGCGTCAAAATATATACCTGTTACGCAAGACCTGATGCGCGGAAACCGCATCGTGATGGTTAAACAACTGCTTTCTCTCCGCAATTATGAGGATATACAGTGGAAAAATGTAGGGCGGGGTTTCCTGATGTTAGGAGGAAGTACGGATCTGCAAAAAGGTCCGGGTTATTACGCCGGTGACCTGTCTGGTATTACGGCCAAGAAGGCGCCGTTTTGGTTTTCGCCCTTTTACAAACCGGGAAAGGCCATTGCGCGGGAGAAAGACTGGAACAAAAAGCTGGAGCAGATTGTGGAAGAAGCGCCCAACTGGGACATTGGTTTTTTAACGGGCGTGCCGGCCTGGATCCAGATGTGCATGGAGATGATCATTCAGCGCTACAAGCTGAAGAATATCCACGAGATCTGGCCTAACCTGCAGTTTTTTGCACATGGCGGCGTGGCGTTTGAGCCCTACAAAAAAGGTTTTGAGAAACTGCTTGCGCATCCGCTGGTATATATAGAGACTTATCTGGCATCAGAAGGGTTCATTGCCTACCAGGATCGTCAGCATCCTGATGGGATGCGGTTGGTGACCAGCGAACATATCTATTTTGAGTTTGTTCCTTTTGACGATATAAACTTTGATCATGAAGGAAACCTGGTTGAAAAGCCAGCGACCCTGATGATCCACGAAGTAGAGGAGGGCAGGGAATATGCTTTGCTGATGAGTACCTCGGCCGGCGCGTGGCGATACCTCATCGGGGATACCATTAAGTTTGTGAACCTGGAGCGTTGCGAGATCATCATCACGGGAAGGACCAAGCACTTCCTGAGTCTGGTGGGTGAGCACCTGAGTATGGACAATATGAACAAGGCGGTGCAGCTGGTAGGTGAAGAGATGAACCTGGACATTCCAGAATATACGGTTGCAGGGACCCCTTATGGCAGTTTTTTTGCGCACCACTGGTATGTGGCATGTGACGATAAAGTGAATGCGGAGGAGTTGAGGAGAAAGATCGATCTGAAGTTGTGTGACCTGAATGACGATTATGCCGTGGAGCGGAAAAGTGCATTGAAAGAAATGTTCCTGGATGTGCTGCCGGAGAAAACCTTCATGGATTTCATGGAGTATAAGGGTAAGGTTGGCGGTCAACATAAGTTTCCCCGTGTACTGAAAGGTAAAATGCTTGAGGACTGGCAACGCTTCATCGGCCAGCACAAAACCGTATAATGTTAGATGCTATCCTAAAGGGTTTGGGTTTGGGGTTGATCCTGGCGCTTTCTGTTGGGCCCGTCATCTTTACGGTGATCAAGCAAAGCATCAACAACGGACATCGTGGAGGATTCAGCTTTGTGGCCGGCGTGTGGATCAGCGATATCTTTCTTGTTTTCGTTTCCAATTTTTTTTCGCAGTGGGTAAGTGACGTCCTGAAATTCAGGGAGCTCATCGGCTATTTCGGCGCAGCCTTCCTCGGTGGAATGGGCATCTTTTATATATTTTTCAAAAAAGTGGACCTGAGGGCCGCCGCTACGGAGGAGGTAAAGACTTTCAGTACAACCGATTTTACAAAGATCGCCTTGTCGGGTTTCCTGATCAATACCCTTAACCCGAACGTGATCTTTTTCTGGCTGATCAATGCCACGGCCTTTTCCGCATTGCATGGACTTCGGGACCGGATCATCATTTTCTCTGTTTGCCTGATCATCAATATGCTGGCTGATATTGCTAAGGTGATGCTCGCCGGAAAGATCCGGAATAGCCTTACGCCAAGGCATATCCTGCTGATCAATAGGATATCAGGAACGATACTTGTCATTTTTGCAGCAGTTTTAATTTATGGAGTCTTATTTTTAGACAACAAATAAGGAGGTTGATTTGAAAAGTTGGATTTGGACGATGGGGTTCATGTTGATCAGCATCTATACAGAGGCGCAAGTGAAGGGCCATGATATGGTATCGCTCCGCAACAAAAAAGGCAGATCTGTAAAGACCTATTTAAATGGGATGAAGATTGATATGGGAACGCAAGGGCTGGAAGTGGAAGGCATCATCCGAAGGGTGCAGGACGATAGTATCTTCATCCAGTATTATAATGTGCAGAAGCAGTATAATATGTGGGGAACGTCTGTATTGGACACCGTTACCTCTTTTCTAATCCCTTATGCCGTGAACGATATCCAGTGGATCAGAAAGCCCCCCGCAAAATTTGAATTTGTCCGCAACGGTACCTTGTTCATGATCGGCGGTACCGGTTATCTTTTGTTGCACATCATCAATGCGGCCTATCTCAAAGAACCCGTCATCGGCTCCACCGTTGCTATTGCCGGAGGCATTGCGGTTGGTGGGTTTGTGATGAATAAACTTCGGAAAAGGAAGTATGAGATCGGACGAGGGTATGAGTTAAAGTATATCCCTACGAATTGACGTCCTTTTATTTTAGTTCGCAGGACGCATAGGACGCACAGTTCGCAGAAAGGGTTTAGCTGCGTCCTAACCGACCTGCTCTCTGCGAACTATCCTATATATTTGCCTGTGTTTCGCATTCTCAAGAAAATATTTCTCTATCTCTTCATCTCTCAATTTCTGTATATCATCCTCCTCAAGTGGTTGGATCCTCCCATCACGCTTACACAACTGGGTAGCGTGCTAAGCGGCGAGGGCTTGAAGCGCGACTATATCAACTACGAGGAGATGAGCCCCAACATCAAGCTTGCTGTGATGGCTTCCGAAGACCAGATCTTTCCGGACCACAATGGGTTTGATTTTAACAGCATCAAAAAAGCAATGGCTTATAACGAAAAAAAGCCCGGAAGGATCAGGGGTGCTTCCACCATCAGCCAGCAGGTTGCCAAGAATGTTTTCCTCTGGCAGGGCCGAAGCTGGATCCGCAAAGGGCTTGAAGTATATTTCACCTTCATGATCGAGAAGATCTGGGGCAAGCAGCGCATTCTGGAAATGTATCTCAATGTTTCCGAAATGGGCAAAGGCATCTACGGTGTGGAAGCCGCATCCAGAGCCTATTTCAAGAAGCCTGCGAAAAATCTTTCACGTTATGAAGCGGCACTCATCGCATCGGCACTACCCAATCCCGTTAAATACACGGTGAAGCCGCTATCAAGATATGTATCTGCAAGAGCAGGGTGGGTATTGCGGCAGATGGGGAATTTGGATGGAGATTCAGACATCAAACTAGTAATTAACAATTAGCAATTAACAATTTGCAATTGGCACTGGTTTTTGGTAGGTGGATTTTGGTGAGCGCCACCAACTTCCAACATCTAGTGCCAATTGTTAATTGCCAATTGTCAATTGCCAATTGCTAGAATATGGAAATTGATTTCCCCACGCTATTCAAACTCGGCCTCCCAGGTAAACATGATTCAATCCCCCATTTCAGGGTATACGTCCCCGGTAGTACGCCTTCTATATTGGCATTACAGATGTCGTCAACACTATCTCTATAGTAGTAAGTAGCCGGAATGATATAGCTGATACGGTTCTGTTGATTGTATAATACCAGTACAACTTTAAGGTCTGGTGAATACGCAGTCCGGCTCATCAGCACTTCCTGGGAAATCATTTTTCCTTCCTGAACAACGTTCCCTTTCATCATGATTCCCACTTGCGCATGTGAATAAAACGAATCCACCACTACACCATAGACCTTACGTGAAGGAATATTACTGCGCTCCGTAACCACCTCTCTGCCACTATCAGATAACACAAAAACCCGACGTCCCTGCAACTGTTTTTCCAGCGGCCAGAAATTATAATTGTTTCTTCTGTAGCGCACTGTATTCAACCCGTAGCTCGTATCGCCACTCCAGAACCAATACTGGGAGGGCTTCTGATAGGAATCGAGAAACACCACCGGTAGTCCATGTGCGCTGTCTTTAATGGCCTGCGCCCATTCCCTGGATTTGTGGAACTCGTCTTTCTTCAGCCATTTCGCGGGAACCACATCGACCATCATATATATCCGCACCACCAGGATCAATGCCATTGTGGGCCAGAAAAGTCTGTACACCCATTTCTGGAGTTTAGGCGCATCAACGAGGTACTGATGTGCCAGTACAATAAGCCCGACAAATGCAGGCACGGTCCAGTTGGCTTCCACCCTTCCCTTGAAACTCGCCAGGAGGAAAACGCCATATACGCCGATGGTTGTCCAGCGTAAGGTTTTCTCCATCTGGTCCTTGGGCCGCTTGCGGAAAAACGCATACAGTAAGAGCCATCCGATCAATGGCCCCGCCAGCGCAATCTGTCCTAGTAAATACTCAGAAGTAAACGAAAATTTATACTGGCTGGCATTGCGTTCAAACAAATGATAGTAGACCGATGGGAGTCCGTGGGTATACTGCCACCATAAATGTGGAAGAAACAACAGTGCACAGATCACAGCAGCAACCCAGGTCTGCCAGCGCGTGAGTAAGCGAAGATTGGATAGCAGGGTGAAGAAGATGATCAGGATGCCGTGGTACTTGCTGTAGAGCATCAGTGCCATGATAATGCCCAATGCGGCAGTGTGAAAAAGGGAGAATGTGGCAATGAATCGTTTATAGATCAGGAAAAAGAGGCCAGTGAAAAACAACAGCGGCAGATCTGGGACAGTGATGATGCCGCCTACCTGTAGTACAAACATAGACGCGGCGATGGCATAGAAAAGTTTATCGTTTCGCTTCTCCAATAAGAGATCAATCATGACCAGCGTAGCGGTACTCATGAGCACCGTGAGTAACCGAAGGCCATGAGGGTTTGGAAAAAGAGCATATCCCGCCTTGATCATCAGCGCCACCATCGGCGGGTGATCAAAATAGCCCCAATCCAGGAAACGGGAATACACCCAATAGTAAGCCTCATCGTCAAGTAATCCGGTGAAGGAGCTTTGGATGAGGTTAAGCATCAGCCAGGAAAAATAGAAAACGGCTTTATGGTTTTTTTCTATGAATGCTTTCATATTGAGATCGATGGGAGATACTGATGGATGCCTTTGATAGCGGATTTCAATCGTGCTTCATCATCGCCACTGATATCCACCCATGGTGTATTTTGGTTCAACACAATGTCTTTGTACATGAGATAAAGCTCTTGCCTGGAATGAAGATCGGGATATTCCCGAAGTTCGTCTTTCACCCAGGGCAGATCCGTATTGCAGAGCAGGTAGAGGTCATATTTACGTTCCACGATCTGTTCCAGGATGAAGGGATGGCATTTGCCAAACACATATTCACACCAGACTTTCATCACATACATATTGGTATCCACAAACAAGATGGGGAAGGCCGTAGTTTTGTGTTCCTGTGCCTCCCATGCCTGTTGGGCCAGGATGGCATATTCATCTTCAAGGGCAAGCTGCCCCTTGGCAATGGTCAGGAGATCGTCAAAGCCATAATCCGTCCCGTAGGTCAGTAAATACTCACGCGCAAACTCTGGACACCAGCTGGCATCATAGTGCTGTGCGAGTTCTTCGCAGAGGGTAGACTTTCCGGTTGACTCCGGACCGATGATGACGATTCGCCGAACTGATCCTTTTGATGAACTTTCTGCCATAAAAGATAAAAATAGCTATTAGCTACTAGCTAATAGCTATTTCAGCCCGTTTCCTCCACTCTATCAGTCCTGATATAGCCATCACCAAGAGTACGAGGTAGTAGACACTTGTAAATACATAGCCTTTCACAAAATACAAAGGGATGGAAGTGATGTTAGTAGCGATCCACCACCACCAGGACTCCACCTTCTTGCGCGTCATCAGCCACATGCCAGTGAAGGCGGTGGCGGAAGCAAAGGCATCGGCAGCAGGAATCACGCCGGGCGCAAAGTCTTTCTTGAGATAGTACAATGCAGTAAAGATCACCAGGTAGAAAAAGGCAAAACACCCGAGTTGTTGGATCCACATCTTTCGGTCTGAATATTCCACGTGTACCGCCAGTTCACGATCTTCTTTTCTTTTGGTCCAGAGCAGCCAGCCGTAGATGGACATGATCGTGTAATACAGGTTCACCGTGGCCTCGCCAAACAGTTGTCCTGAATAGCTGAGCCAGATATAGATGGTGGTATTGATCAGTCCGGTGGGATACACCAGGATGTTCTCCTTTCGGGAAAAATAAACGGAAACGATGCCCATTACTACGGCAATGGCTTCCAACCAGGTGGTTTGAAGGAGTCCGCGCCAGAACGAATCCCAGATATACTGCATGGATCAAAAATCAACACAAAAAATCACATCAGGAAATTGAATATTTGCAGAAATCTCTTCTCATGCGCATTGCAGTATTAGGGTCCGGAATGGTAGGTGCCGCCATGGCGTTGGACCTGGCCGGCCAGCACCAGGTAAAAGTGTTTGACGTTAGTGAATCCAACCTAGAGAAATTACAACAGCGAAATCCGGCGATTGACATACAGGTAGCCGATCTCCGGCTCCACCAGCATTTTGCGGCCTGGTTTGCTGACGCAGACATGGTATTGGTGGCTGTTCCGGGATTCATGGGCTTCGAAACCGTGCGTGCGGTGATTGAAGCAG
>JBEISY010000188.1:0-4651 GCA_040375175.1 Chitinophagaceae bacterium | reverse complement strand
GAACCCTGTCAGGGCATGGATGATGAAGAAACCGCGGCGTTTACATATAACATCAATGAGGTATGCCAGCGAACGGGGAAAACGCTGATCTATGTATCGCACTATGAAAAAGACATCCCTCCCTGTGTTACGCATCGGCTGTATCTCAGGGAGGGAAGGGTGGTTATTTGAGTTCGATGAAACCACGTTGCAGGGGCGACTGTGCATCTTTCTGCAGGGTGATCACACCAGAGCTGCCGAAAGGGACAAGCGTTTCCTGTTTTGATTTATCTGTTGATACGATGATGCGGTATGGTGCGGCAATACCGATTTTGGTTTCAACGATGGCATTGGCCAACGGCTTGCGTTCTTCTATTTCTTCTTCTGTAGGCTTTCTATCTTCATACAACACCGCAACCGTTTTGCCAGTGCTATCGGCCAGTTCTACTTTAATAGGCGTAAACATTGCATCCTTGTTGCGTTGAAGGATCAGGGTTGCGGATTTACCTTCTAATGAGTCAAGCGTAGACTTTACCTGAAAACTAACAGTTGCGCCGCCTTCCCTTTTGGGGGCAAAAATTCTCCCGAATTCAGCGACCGGTTCCAGCACGCCTGTCACGGCGAGGACAAGAATGCCGATGGCACCAAGGCCCGCTACCATCAGTTCCTTCTTCCAGGAGCGGGTGACTTTGTCTTTGGAATACAATTTGATGGATCCCCAGTTGTTCACGATGTGAAAGATTGCGAACCCTACAAACAACAAACCGAAAATGGTATGCGCCATCTCCACAGGATGGGCCTTTTGCTTTAGGTACATCAGGATACCGGTTGTAGAAAGGGACAGAAAGATAAAAGCCAGGCTAAGACTAATGAAGTTTTTTCTTTTCATACGTTGGTTATAAACGAAGGGAATACTGTTTCAGCCCCGAATGTACAAGAGAGACCAGAAAAAACGCCAAAGCTTTAAGGATTACTTAACGGCCAATTAACAGCGTTTTACCTACGGCGCCTATACCAGGGGTATCAGGTATTAGACGTTAGAACCCGTAAAACCATGCTATGGGATCTACATTTCAGTATGCTTCCAGGGTGATCATGCCCTTTTCATTGTTCTTTTTGTTTCAGTTGTATGTGCACAAGATGGGCCATTCTATGAATTTGGCCTGAATTTCGGCCGCATGGTGTACCAGGGTGACCTTACGCTTTTTCTGTATGGGCAAGTTTTGTGCATAGTGGACTTGCGCGGAACGATAGGATCTATACAACGCCAGCAGGAAAGGCTTCGCTCTGTATGTATTTGCAGGCGCCGGATTGTCCCAAGATCAAGTATTGAGATCTTCCGTAATTTTACTTTTTTCGAAAAAGTTATGCCGGCGGAAAGCATCCAATACCAGTACGCAGCAGAAACCTAAACAACAGATATGAAATTTTTAACTTGGCGCATCGCATCAGTAATGATGGTGGTTTGCCTGGTCTCCGCAACACCTTATCGAAACCCTGAGGCCGGTGTATATGTTTCCAGCTTTGAGAATGTATTGGGCACTTCATTTGACCTGAAAGTATGGACAGCCGATGAACAACTGGCAGAACTTGCAGAACAAACCGCACTTTTGGAAATTGACCGGCTCAATGCCATTCTGAGTTCTTATGATCCCACAAGTGAATTCAGCCGATGGATGGGAACGCAGTATCAGGATATAAAGATCTCGAAAGATTTGTTTAGTGTTTTGGAGGCATTTGATGCGTGGCGTGAGAAAACCAATGGTGTCCTCGATCCTGCCGCAGGAAAGATCCTGGCGCTGTGGAAGGAAGCCTCCTTGCAACAAAAGGCCCCGGATGTTTCTATGCTTGCTTCTGCCGTGCAAGAAGTGGCGCAGCAACACTGGACGCTTGATCAACAGGCACAAACTGCAAAGCATCTTACACGCACGCCTTTGGTGATGAACAGTTTTGTAAAATCATACATCATTGAGTCAGCATTGAACAAAGTGATGGAGATCCCGGGTATTTCATCGGCTTTGGTGAATATTGGCGGTGACATCATGATCAAGGGCAAAGAAACTGAGCGGATATCCATTGCCAACCCTGCTGCGGACAATGCTCCCGCGCTTGCCGAAATAAATGTGCAGAATAGGGCTATCGCTACCAGTGGAAATTATAAGCGGGGATTCAGGATCTACGATCATTGGTATTCCCATATCGTTGATCCGCGTACTGGTCTTCCTGCAGATAAGATCGTGAGCGCTACAGTAATTGCTCCCGATGCGGCAGTTGCTGGTGCTTTAGCAACAGCATTCAATGTAATGGATCCTGCCGCTTCGGAACAGCTCGCGCAGCAACAGGAAGGTGTGGAGTATTTGCTGGTTACCCAAACGGGTGAACAGATCCGGAGTGAGGGATGGAGCAAGATGGAGATCGGGAGAATTTCCAAAAGCATACCCGTATCCACACAGAAGTCTTGGAACAATGGGTATGAACTGGCCATCAATCTTGAACTGATGAAGTTTGAAGGGCGTTCCAGAAGGCCGTTTGTGGCCATCTGGGTAGAGGATAACAACAAGAAGACTGTGAAGACACTTGCCTTATGGTTTAATAAGCCCCGTTGGTTGCCAGACCTGAAGGAGTGGTTCCGGAAAAATAGTGACACTTACCAGAACGGCAGCAAAGATGTATTCAGCATCGGTACAGCCACTAGACCTGCGGGTAGCTACGCCATCAAATGGGATGGGAAAAACGAAGAAGGTGTACTGGTGCCTGAAGGCAACTATACGGTATACATTGAAGTGGTGCGGGAGCACGGCACCTACCAGTTGACAAAGCAGGAAGTTTCTTGTAAGAATAAGCCGCAGCAATTCACTTTGAAGCACAATGAAGAAGTGGCATCCGCATCAGTAGAATATAAAAAGACGACAAACTAGGTGTATGGGTGAATTGCAATCGGATTCCCGACAAAAAGTTCGACGGAGTGTATCTGCCATCTCACGATGGCTGCATATTTATCTATCGATGGCCAGCTTTTTCATCCTGTTCTTTTTTGCCATCACAGGGATCACGCTCAATCATACGGAATGGTTTGAGGACCAGCAAAAAACCACCAATGTAAAGGGCAGGCTTGATGCGGCCTGGGTTGCTGTGCCAGACACAAATGCCATCAGGAAACTGGAGATCGTAGAATGGATCCGTAACAAACATCATGTGGCAGGTGCCATGAGTGAGTTTGTTATTGACGAGGACCAGTGCACAATCTCTTTTAATGGACCCGGCTATACTGCAGACGTGTTTGTTGAACGGCAATCTGGATCATATGAGTTATCTGAAACCCGAACAGGGTTATTCGGCATCTTGAATGACCTGCACAAAGGTAGGGACAGCGGAAAAGTATGGAAATGGGTGATCGATATTTCTGCGGTCCTCATGGTTCTTGTTTCGTTCACAGGTTTAATTATGCTATGGTTTTTGAAGAAAAAGCGTGTAGCTGGATTCTTGACGGTGCTGGGCGGCGCCATTGTAAGCTGGATCATCTACCGCTTGTTTGTGACATAAAAAAATCGGGCAGTAGATACTGCCCGATAACACTTGTTGACATCTTCTATCAGTAACCGATTATGTTTTTGAGCTTTCCCCATAGCTCAGTGTCAAACGAATTATCTCCCTGTAGTATCCCCGAGGCACTTTCACCCATCCGAACCACAATTATTTTTTGCGATGGTACCACATAGATCTTTTGATCGTTTCTCCCCCAAGCGTAATACATGTCTGAAGGAGCGGTAGGAACAATTGATCCAGACTTACTGGTCCCTGACAGAGGGATCATATACGAGCTTTTGCCATTAAGCCAGGTGAGAAATCCGAATGCCGGATTTAGATTCTGAGAGGAACTGACTTGTTGGTTGAAGTAGTTTATATCTGAGATGATATTGGTCCCAGACCATTTCCCTTTGTTCAACATCAGGATTCCAAATCTCGCCATACTTCTTGCATCACTATAATATACATTTATGTAGTCAGTGATCTTTGACCAATTCCCAGACATGCTGATTTTGCCCCGGATTTTCTCGGCAAAATAGTTTTCGAATGTTTTACCAGTTGCTTTTGCAATAATCGGTTCCAGCAATGTATATGATGCATTGTGGTATCTCCATACTGTTCCTGCGTCTCCATTGTATTCAAGACAAACCGGAAGGGTACAATCGTCGTCAATGGACGATTTCAACCCGGTGGTAAGACTGAGATGGTTTCTGATGGTGATCAGGTCTTCTTTCTCTTTTGGAATGGAGGTCCATCCTGTTCCTAGATACCGGGAAGTTTGATCATTGATTTTGAGGAATCCCTCTTCCTGGGCAATACCTACCAACATGGCCACCATGGTCTTTCCCGCAGATGCCCAATACCAAAGACTGTCTTGTGTAAATGTTCCAAAGTACTTCTCAGAGACCATTCTTCCATCTTTTATGATAAGGAAGGCCTTGGTTTTTTTTAATGCAAGATAACTATGCAGATCATCGATGCCAGCAGTGTTCCAGCCAAGTTTCCCAGCGTCTATGGTTTCCCAATTACCAGTTGCAGGCGGGAAATAGGGCAATAGTTCAGGCTCTGGCAAAGGCTCTGGCGGATTTTTAGTACATGCGAACATCGCTAAGCAACAAAGTGTATAAATCAGTAGCCTTACCAT
>JBEISY010000458.1:0-1946 GCA_040375175.1 Chitinophagaceae bacterium | reverse complement strand
GTTCGCCACAAATGCGGGAAGTTGAGAAACTCGCCGGACATATACAGACCATATCCAAACAGTCCGTAGGATAAACAAAAGATCAGCAAGGAGAGGATCCTGGGCGCAATCGATTGGTTACGGTTCACGAAAAACAAAATACCTGATGTAAGAAATCCCAGGAAAGAGAAAAAAACAACAATGATGAAGAGCCAATTGGTTTGTGCCATCGGGAACAATTCGGTATTCCCGTTTCACCGGGCCGACGGCGAATTTACAAACATCGCCCCTTATTTCCCAATCGCCAGATCCGCATACACGGGCAGGTGATCTGAAGGATATCGAAGGTTTTTGGAATCACTCCGTAAAAAGCCCCAATGGTTATTCCATTGGGGCTGTCATAAAATGATATTAAACAGAAACGATGGTGTTTAAAAGGTCTTCATTTTCAGCTTACTCAACTTTCAGATTTATTCACTTTCCATTGATCCTAAAATTCACTTTGCTGATGGTTCCGGTAAATGGAAACTCGCCTTTATTTTTATAGCTCGGATCAACAGGCGTTCCCGTATCTCTTCCTACTTCAAATGGTTCCAGGCCATGACGGAATGCGGTTCTTGCCATTTTGCCTTCTGCTACCACGGCCCCGTTTACCAACATCTTAAACTGCCCGCCTCCTGTTTTGGATCCATCAGGCACAAACTGAACAGTTAGGTTAACTTTTCCCTTCGGCAGTGCGGTTTTCCCTTCCATCTTGAGGTCTGCCACTTCAAATACATTGTATCTGAACACGGGTTTATTGTTGATCACAAACAAACTCCATCCAGCGGAAAAAGCACCAGCGCAGGTCACAACACCCTGGGCACCTTTATCAGGAATGACCAACTCGGCCTCAATGGTATTGGGTCTTGGATACAATTGTGGACCGATGGGTTCCGGCAACTGCACACTGTTGCCGAAATAGGTCCAACTTGTTTTGGGTGGACCTGATGCCCGGAGTTTAGGATCCAGTCTTTCAGAGAAACGAACATCCAGCCGATAAACATCATATTTTTTTGCTTCCACATCAAAAGCGTCCTGAAGTTCTTTCAGCTTATCTGTATTTGATTCCTCAATATTATTCGCTTCACTGAAATCCTCTGTCACATGATACAATTCCCATGGCGCGTCTTTCAGTTTATTATTGTCTTTGCCTGCAGTGTTCCAGGGCACGCCCATTCTTGATGCTGCTACCCAGCCATCTTTATAGATCGCACGGTTACCCGCCATTTCGAAATACTGTGTAGTGCGGGTATCTTTTGCTTTGGCATCGTCAAATGAGTACATCATGCTCACACCTTCCAATGGTTTTTGTTTGATGCCATTGACATAATCTGGCTGCTGCACTTTGCATGCCTCCAAAATGGTAGGAACCACATCAATCAAATGATGCCATTGCGTGCGTAATTCACCTTTCGATTTAATGCCTTTTGGCCAATGAACAATCAACGGATTTCTTGTACCACCATAATGACTGGCGATTTGTTTGGTCCATTGGAAAGGTGCGTCCATGGCCCAGGCCCAGGCTACAGGAACATGCGGTTCACTGGTGGGTCCACCAATTTCGTCGATACGCTTTATCGTACTTTCCAAACCCAACTGAATACCGATCAAACTCGCCACTTCACTAAATGTACCTTCCAATCCACCTTCGGCGCTGGCACCATTATCACCCAATACACAAAAGATCAGTGTGTTTTCCAATTCACCACTGGCCTGCAGGGCATCTAACATTCTTCCAATCTCATTATCTGTGTGAGCCATGAAAGCGGCATAATTTTCCATCAGCCTGGCATAGACTTTTTTGGCTTCAGGTGTTTGCGCATCCCATGCTGGTATGTCGCTCGGGCGGGGCGTAAGCTTCGTTTCTTTTGGAATGATTCCCATTTCAAGCTGCTTTGCATAGGTCATTTCTCTTTGCTTATCCC
>JBEISY010000050.1:0-8694 GCA_040375175.1 Chitinophagaceae bacterium | reverse complement strand
TGGAAACGGCGAACGAAGAGTTCAAGACCACTGATGTGGTGCTTGTTCTTGGTGCCAATGACGTGGTGAATCCCGCCGCTAAATCAGATCCATCGTCCCCCATCTATGGCATGCCCATCCTGGAGGTTGAAGATGCAAAAGCAGTGATCGTCAATAAGCGGAGCATGAAGCCGGGATATGCGGGCATCGAGAATCAACTGTTTTACCAGCCCAAAACCTCCATGTTGTTCGGCGATGCGAAAAAGGCATTACAAGACCTCATCGCAGAGATCAAGAATATCTAACTTGCCGTTGTGCAGTTACCACAAACCTTAATGCAATCCCTGAATGGTGTTTCAGGCTTTATGCCGGAAGCCTTTCTTGCTGCGCACACCCATGAACCACCGGTTTCTGTCCGGATCAATCCAAACAAATCATACGAGCTATCTCATCTGTTTTTGGATCAACCTGTGCCATGGTGCTCAACGGGGTTCTACCTGAAAGAGCGGCCTTCGTTTACCCTTGATCCCGGGATTCATGGTGGTGCTTACTATGTACAGGAAGCATCCAGTATGTTCCTCGAATTTGCCATCCAACAGGTACTCGGCGATCAGCGGGGATTGTACGGCCTTGATCTTTGTGCCGCACCCGGAGGGAAGGCAACCCTCTTATCATCCCTTCCGCAATTCAGTCTTGTGCTGGCGAATGAGATCATTCGAACAAGGGTGACCATTCTTCACGAGAATGCCGTGAAATGGGGCGAGCCAAAGCTTTTTGTTTCTAACAATGATCCTTCCGCATTCAAGCGCCTGGAAGGTTTTTTCGATGTGGTGATGGTGGATGCGCCCTGCAGTGGCAGTGGGCTTTTCCGGAAAGATCCCTCAGCCCTTGATGAGTGGTCGCTGCAACATGTTCAGTTATGTGCGGCAAGGCAACAGAGAATACTTGCAGATGCTTTGCCCGCTTTGAAAGAAGGCGGGGTCCTTGTGTATTCCACCTGTTCCTATTCTGCGGAGGAAGACGAAGACATTTTGCGATGGCTGGTGGGGGAAATGGGACTCAGGGCCATGGAACTGCAGGTGCCGCCGGACTGGGGAGTTGTGGAAACAGATTCTGGAAACGGGGGCATTGGATATCGGTTCTTTCCGGACAAGGTAAAGGGGGAGGGATTTTTCATCAGCTGTCTTCAAAAGACGGTTGGAGGACCATCTGGTAGCAATGGTGCATATCGGTATGAAAAAACGGGGAAATCCGCATCTTATCACCAGGGTTTGAAGGGTTGGGTAGATGACGGGCTGGAGATCAGGGTTAGGAGCAGGGAAAATGAATTGTTCCTCATTCCGGCAGTTTTGGAGCCGGCCCTGCAGGAACTGGAACAGGTTTTGCACCTGAGGAAATCGGGTGTGAGAGCGGGTGCGCTGATGCGCGACCAGTTTATTCCGGATCATGAGTTGGTGCTGAGCCAGTATTTGTCGGCATCAGCGTCGCGGATTGAATTGACCAGGGAAGAGGCCCTTCGTTTCTTGCGGAAACAGGATATCAACCCAGCAGGAAGCAGCAAAGGCTGGTTTACGGTGACCCATGGTGGACTACCCATTGGATTGATTAAACACCTGGGTAACCGGGTGAATAATTATTATCCATCATCTTGGCGTATTTTAATGTCTTAATTTAGTGCCCCAGATATGAAGAAGTTTTACACGCTGATTTTGCTTGTCTTTACCGTACTGCAGCTCCAGGCACAGTCATTGATGGTGCAGCAGGAAGCAGGTAAATTGTATCTACCATATACGGTTCAACCCAAAGAGAACTGGTATAGTGTGGGCAGGATGTTCAACCTTAGCCCCTCCGTGATCGCAAGCTTCAATGGATTAAAGATGGACAAAGGCTTGTCTATTGGTCAGAAGATAAATATACCCCTCAATGAGCAGAACCTGGCGCAAGGTGGCCAGCCCGCGGGTGATGAAGCGTTTATCCCTTTATATCACACGGTTAAAGAGAAAGAAGGACTTTACCGGATCGGGCAGACCTTCAACAAGGTTTCTGTTGAACAGTTGAAGGCTTTCAATAAGATGAAGACGGAAGATGTAGTGATTGGTTCTAACCTGGTGGTGGGTTATCTGAAAGTAAAGAAAGAGCTGTCGCCATTGGCGGGTGCGGCAGTGTTGCCACCTGCCACGGTAGCTTCCAAACCAGCACCAACAACAGAGGCTCCTAAAGCCACTACACCTCCTGCTGCAACGCCAAAGACCGCAAATCCTCCGCCCGTGGTGACCAATGAACCGGAGAACAAAGCGCCTGTAGCCAAGCCGGTGGAAAATAAGCCAGTGCCTGTAGCCAAGCCGATAGAAGATAAACCTGCACCGGTAACAAAACCGGCGGAAGATAAACCTATTGTACCGCCTCCCACTACCGTGCGGAACGATGTCCCCTCTACGGAAGGTGCATTTGCTTCGGTGTTCAATGAGCAATCTAAAGGGAACAATCAAACAACCGGCCTCGCGGGGATCTTCAAAAGCACCAGTGGCTGGAAAGATGGAAAATACTATGTACTGATGAACAAGGTGACGCCGGGCACCATTGTTAAGATCACTTCTGTATCCACCAACCGGGTGGTCTATGCCAAGGTTCTGGGAGAAATCCCTCCGGGAAAGGAGAACGATGGATTGCTGATCCGTATCAGCAATGCGGCGAGTGCACAGCTGCAGGTTGCTGAAGGGGCGAAGTTTGATGTTTCATTGTCATACTAAATGTTATTTGTTATCGGTTAGTGGTTATTCTGATAATAACACAATAACAAATAACAACTAACCTATCTTAAAGCCGCGCATAAAATCATCCACCGGCATTTTTTTCTTTCCTTCCATCTGCACGATTCTAGGGTATACGTATCCGTTAGTACAGGCGAAGGCCAGCTTGCCATCGTTCATCAAAACTGTTCCGGGTGTTTCTTTGTGCGCGATGATCCTGTAATGGCAGGCATAGATCTTGAACATTTTTTCCTGGAGGGTAGTGAAGGCTGCAGGGTAGGGAGATAATCCCCTGATCAGGTTGTGAATCTCTTCTGCGCTGGCGTGCCAGTTGATCCTGCAGGTATCCGTAAATATTTTGGGCGCGTGTTTGAGTTCACTCGGAAACTGGTCCTGCGGCTTTTCTGCAAGGGTTCCTGCTGCAAGTCCTTTCACGGTATCCAGTAATACGGCTGCGCCTATTGCTTTCATTTTATCGTGCACTTCACCTGCATTTTCTTCCGGACCGATCGGTAGTTTTTGTTGCAACAGGATATCTCCGGTATCAATCTCGTGTTTGAGTTTAAAGGTGGTGACACCGGTCTCTTTTTCCCCGTTGATGACGGCCCAGTTAATGGGCGCCGCGCCGCGATATTTTGGTAAGAGCGAGCCATGCAGGTTGATGGTACCCATTGGGGGCATGTACCATACCAGTTCCGGCAGCATTCGGAAAGCAACCACTACCTGGAGGTCTGCGTGCAGGTTTCGGAGTGCGGCCAGAAATTCAGGATTCTTCAGTTTTTCCGGTTGCAGGATAGTAAGGTTTTGCTGCAGGGCATACTCCTTTACGGCCGACTGCTGTAGTTTCATGCCTCTGCCGGCGGGTTTATCCGGAGCCGTGATCACGCCAACGATGTTACAGCCTCCTTCAACAAGTTGTTGCAGACTGGCCCGGGCAAATTCCGGGGTACCCATGAAGACGATCCTGAGTTGCGTATAGTCCATGTGAATTCAAAAAAAATAGAAATCCAAAAGTAGACTCTTTTCAACTTTTGACTTTTTAATTAGTCCTCATACATCAAATACTTTTTCCTGATCAGTTTGAAGGCCTCGAGATCTTTCTGCCAGCTCTGGCGGATCTCGGCTTCAGTCTTTCCGGCAATGATCTGTTGCATCAGCGTGTTATTGCCAGTGAGTTTATTGAAGAAAGCGCCGTCAGCATCGCCGGATTTTGGCAGGATGAAGAAGTTTTGTTTATCCGGAAACAACTTATAAGCTTCCAGCAAGTAGCCCAGTTGAATACGGCCATCGATTCTTTTCCTGATCTGGTCCAATGGTGCGGCGAGGTTCCATCCATAACACAGCTGATCTTTCAGCTTCGGGTCTTTGGCACCGGCCGTTGAAACGGGTGTGAAAGCATACAGTGTCTTGGGAAGTAACGGATGACCGAAAACCTGGAATGGCGTAGGTGTTCCACGTCCTTCACTCAGCACCGTTCCTTCAAAATAGCAGGTGGATGAATAAAGATATATGGACGCCATATCCGGAAGGTTGGGCGATGGCTTTTCTTTGATGGTATAGAGGCTTTGATGGGTATAGTTGCCGCATTTGATCACCAGGAAATGGAAAGGAGTGTCTTTACTGTTTTCGGCTGTACGATAGTAAGCATATTTGGCATTGGCAGCGGGGGAGAGCCATTGTTCTCCGGAGATCATCATCGCATATTCACCGATGGTCATGCCGTAAACAACGGGAATTGGCTGCATGCCAACAAAGGACTTGTACTTACGATCCAGCACGGGTCCGTCAATATACCATCCGTTGGGATTGGGCCTGTCCAGGATCAGCAGCGGTTTTCCGAATGCCGCTGCGGCTTCCATGTATTCTTCCAGCGAGGAGATATAGGTGTAAAAGCGAACCCCAACATCCTGGATATCGAAAATGAGAATATCCACATCCTTTACATCTTCTGCACTGGGTTTTCGTTTTGATCCATAGAGCGAAACAACGGGGATGCCCGTTTGCGCATCTACGTAATTGCCGATTTTCTCCCCTGCATCTGCCGTGCCCCTGAAACCATGTTCAGGGCCAAAAATGACAGTGATTTTCACCCCCAGTTTTTTAAGGGTGTCCACGA
The DNA here is from genome assembly GCA_040375175.1 of Chitinophagaceae bacterium. Taxonomy (GTDB): domain Bacteria; phylum Bacteroidota; class Bacteroidia; order Chitinophagales; family Chitinophagaceae; genus Pollutibacter. The sequence goes on along the minus strand of JBEISY010000050.1, from coordinate 3,849 downwards.
GATGTGTGTTCCCGATCATTGAGGTATGGTTCGCAAAGATGCCTACTTTTTTATCCTTGATCAAAGGCAGGTAAACCTGTAATCTTGCTGCCCCCGGAAGTATGGGATTGGTTTGTGCATGCGCTGGTGTAAGGCAACACAGCAGGCAGATCAGATACAAAATGGCTGATGGTTTGAAAATCTTTCGCATCCTCAAATATCACCAAAAATCACTTACCTTGCCGGTCAGCCTCGCCTATATTTTCTGACGTAACCGCGGTTGCAGAGGCGTTTAGGGGAGCCGATTAAAAATTACAACATGCAAGCAAAACAAGGTCACGTAGTACGTGTACACTACACAGGACGATTAACGGACGGAACACAGTTTGATTCTTCCGAAGGCAGGGAGCCATTGGAATTTACGGTAGGCGCAGGTCAGATGATCAAAGGATTTGACGACGGTGTTGTGGGTATGAATGTGGGTGATAAAAAGATCCTTAATATTCCCGCAACAGAAGCGTATGGTGAAAGGGATGAGCAGGCGATCATAGAATTCCCCGCATCCAACATTCCTGCAGATATGAAGCTGGAACCCGGCATGCAACTGACCCTCAGAAATCAGTACGGACAACCCGTTCCCGTAGTTGTTCTTGAAGTACAAGCTGAAGTGGTGATCATGGACGCCAACCACATGCTGGCCGGTAAAGAGCTGGTGTTTGATGTGGAGCTGGTTGAGATATTGGAGGCATAGGGCATTGGGCACAGGGCACTGGTAGGGAATAGGTCAGTGCCCTGTGTCATTTGCCTATTTCCTTCGCAAAAACCATCCCAACCACAATCCATTCAATGCCCAGGGGATCCATGCATCATTGAATTCCGCCCATATGCCCGGGGTCTTATACCAGATGAAAGTGGCGTAAGGGAAATAGAGGAAACTGATGAGGCCCATGAACAGGCTCGATAGAAAAATGGATCCGAAAGAATTGAAGTTCCCCCTGCTGAGGATCCAGACAAACAAGTAAACCAAGATCATATTTGTCAGAAGACTACGGATCAAATTTAGGGTCATGTCCGCACCATTCCATGATTTATGTACTTCCACAATGGCCCAGGGTTTGCCTTCTGCTGCAGCCATCGTTTTCTGTGCCTCTTCAGAAGATGCGCCGGAAGGATATGTAGGCATGAAATACCTGCCTTCTGTTAAATGCTGATTAAGGTAGGCCAGAACTGAATCCTGCTTGGGTGTATATTGCTGTGCCGGCCTGTGCAGGTCAAGGGCCGCGTTGGACAAAAACTGCCAGAAGAAAAGGATAATGCCGCCAACAATGGCTGCAATGATTGATTTTTTCATTTTACAGTAGATTTGGTGCCTATAAATTAGGTAAACGGTTTAATATATTATAAGATTTTCGGCAAATATGTTTAACAATTATCTTTTTAGTGTTGAGGAGAGGTTTCTTCGGTATGTGCAGATCGATACGCAAAGTGATCCCTACAGCAATTCTTTTCCGAGTACCTCAAAACAGCTTGATCTTTCCCGCCTTCTGGTGAAGGAATTGCTTGATATGGGTATTTCCGATGCCGAGTTGGATGAACATGGGTATGTATTTGCGACCATCCCTGGCAATACCCACAAGCATGTGCCAGTGATCTGTTTTTGCTCTCATGTGGATACTGCGCCTGATGTCAGCGGTGCGGGCGTGGAGCCCATCGTGCATCGTAGCTATGACGGTTCACCCATTATCCTGCCCGATGATCCTTCGCAGGTGCTTACCACGGAGCTGTATCCTTATTTAACAGAGAAGATCGGGGACGATATCATTACCGCGTCCGGAACAACCCTGCTGGGTGCAGACGACAAGGCAGGCGTAGCGATCATCATGGACCTTGCGCATTTCCTGCTGGCACATCCCGAAATAAAACACGGCGGCATCAGGATCCTGTTCACCCCGGATGAAGAAGTGGGCCGCGGCGTGGAGAAACTGGATATGCAGAAACTGGGTGCCCACTTCGGCTATACCCTTGACGGAAGTGAAGCAGGTTCATTTGAAGACGAGACCTTTTCTGCCGATGGATGTGTTGTGACCTTTGAAGGAGTCAGCGCGCATCCAGGTGCGGCCAAAGGGAAAATGATCAATGCCGTAAAGCTTGCGGCGGCCTTCGTTGATGCATTACCGAAAGGTGGGTTTTCTCCCGAGACCACCGAAGGACGTGAAGGGTTTGTGCATCCGTTGCACATCAGTGGAACTGCCGAGCAGGCGAGGATTGACTTCATCATTCGTGATTTTGAAACGCAAAAATTGAATGAGCATGCTGAATTCCTGAGGCAACTGGCGCAGGAGATCGCAGATGAATATCCGGGAGCGAAGGTATCCGTGGAAGTGAAGGAACAGTACCGCAACATGAAAGAAATGTTGGATCTGCATCCTAACGTTGGCGCCTACGCGAAGGAAGCGATCCGGAGGACCGGATTGATACTCCGCCAGCATCCGGTGCGCGGTGGAACGGATGGATCCCGTTTATCGTTTATGGGATTGCCCTGTCCAAATATTTTCACCGGTGAAATGGCCCTGCATTCCAGGCATGAATTCGTTAGTGTGCAAGACATGCAGAAATCAGTGGAAACACTGGTGCATTTAGTGCAGATTTGGGAAGAGTTTTCTTAGTTGGAAGGTTGAAGGTGGAAGGTGGAAGCGTTGCCGCTCTTCCAACTTCCAACTTCCAACTTCCAACTTCCACCTTCCAACTGGAAATTACGTTGCGCTCATTTCAAGATGATCCGTCGGTTCCTTCCAGATTCGCATATACCAATACACTGGAAATGCCAGCACATTTCCTAAAAGGAAGAGGATGATCCAAAGCAACTTCTCGTCTGTGTTGACCTTGCTATTGACAACAAGGATGATGTAATACACCAGCAGACCGAAGGAAACAATTCCCATCGCAAGCATCAGCACAAAGAGCCAGAACATGCTGGAGAAAAGGGGCATGGGTTGGTTTTCATTACCGTACAGGATCACGTCTTTAACCAGCAACCCAAAAGCCACCATGTATGCGATGACCAGGGCGATGGGAAGAAAAGTAAAGATGCCCAGCCAGATTTTACTTCCTTTTGCCATAACCTGTGATTTTCATTAAGATAAACAATTCTGCCGATGAACTAACCCGCAGGGCTACCTTTTTTATGAAGCGGTTAACTATTGTGTGCTTACATTTGCTCAAACTGTTATTTCATGCCTGGTTGGTTGTTGCAATCCACTCCTTTGACATCTGCCGCTGACACTTTGCAGTCGGGCACCCAAGCCATCACAACCTCTCCAAAGGAGATGCACCTTTGGGATATCCTGGTCTCGGGCGGACCGATTATGATTCCCCTGGCCCTGTTGTTGGTGGCGGCCATTTTCTTTATGGTGGAACGATGGATCGCGATCAAGCGGGCATCAAAAATTGATGAAAATTTCATGGGGATCATCCGTGATCACATCATGAATGGCAATATTGCTGCGGCAAAATCACAGGCAAAGAATACCAACAGTCCCATTGCGAGGATGATCTACAAAGGCATCCAGCGCATTGGCAAACCCATCGATGCCATCGAGCGGAGCATGGAGTCTGTGGCCCAGCTTGAAATGTATGAGTTGGAGCGTAACCTGAATGTGCTGTCAGTGATCTCACGCGCTGCGCCGATCTTTGGTTTCATCGGTACACTCGCTGGTCTGATGCAGCTTTTCTTCAACATCAACTCTACGGGCGAATTTGTACTCAATACCATTGCGGGTGGTTTGTATGTAAAGATTGTTACTTCATTGACCGGTTTGCTGATTGGTCTAGTTGCGTACCTGGGGTACAGCTATCTCATGGCGCAGACGG
>JBEISY010000083.1:0-7078 GCA_040375175.1 Chitinophagaceae bacterium | reverse complement strand
TGGTGGCCGTTAGTACCCTGATTATCCTGGCTTCAACAGTACGGGCTCAGGACAACGATTATGTGAAAACACATTATATCAAAAAAGATGTTCGCATTCCGATGCGTGACGGCGTGAACTTGTATACAGTAATCTATATTCCGAAAGACAGTACGGTCAACTATCCGATCCTAATGGAACGCACGCCGTATAGCGCCGGTCCATACGGAGAAGATAAATACGCCAGGCGCATCGGTCCAAATACATCCTTGATGAAAGAACAATATATTTTTGTTTACCAGGATGTACGCGGACGCTATATGAGCGAAGGGAATTTCCGGGAAATGACGCCCAACGATCCAACGAAAAAGACGCCAGATGAATCCACCGATACATTTGACACCATCGAGTGGCTGCTCGCCAACCTTACCCATCATAATGGAAAGGTTGGCTTATATGGCATCTCCTATCCCGGTTTCTATGCAACGGCTTCACTGCCGGATGCACACCCTGCCATTAAAGCAGTATCCCCACAGGCACCCGTAACCGATGAATTCATGGGCGATGACGCCAACCACAAAGGCGCGTTTTTCCTGATGGATAATTTCGGGTTCATGAGTTACTTTGACGCACCGCGTACAGGACCAACTGAAGATTACAACTCCAGTATCGTAACGGAGCGCTACAAAGATGCCTATGCATTCTTTTTGCAATTGGGTCCATTGAAGAATACCCTGAAACAGGAATACTTTGGAAAAACCAATGGTATATTTAAAGAATACCTGACGCACGACACCTACGATGAATACTGGAAAGCAAGAAACATTCGCGCACATTTGAAGAACGTTAAACCCGCCACCTTGATCGTGGGTGGATTGTTTGATCCTGAAGATCTGTTTGGAGCGCTGGAAACATATAAAGCCATCGAACAACAAAATCCGGTCAATAAAAACACCATCGTGATGGGCCCCTGGACCCACGGTGCATGGGCACGCGGGAACTGGGAAAAATATGCCGGGCAGAATTTTGGCATGAACACCTCGAAGTATTTCCAGGATTCGCTGGAAACGCCGTTCTTCAATTACTACCTGAAAGACAAAGGCAGCTTCACCATGCCCGAAGCCGTGATGTTTGAAACCGGCAGCAACCAGTGGCGTAAGTACGATGTGTGGCCCGCTAAGAACGCACGCACTACTTCCTACTACCTACTCCCTGATCATAAGTTAAGTGAGAAGAAAAAGGGGAAAGTGTTCAGTGAGTACGTATCCGATCCTGCCAATCCCGTTCCTTACACGGCAGCCACCATGAGCGGAAGGAACAATGAATACATGGCAGAAGACCAGCGCTTCGCTTCCAAACGCAATGATGTATTGTGGTTCCAGACAGATACCCTGAAAGCACCCATGACGGTTGCGGGGAAAGTGACTGCTGATTTACAGGTGAGCATGACCGGTAGTGATGCGGACTTTATTGTAAAACTGATCGATGTGCTTCCTGATGGAACGCAACGTCTCGTCAGGGCGGAAGTGATCCGTGGTAAGTTCAGGAACAGCTTTGAACAACCCGAAGCATTTGTTCCCGGAAAAGTCAGTCGCGTGCTACTTGAACTGCCCGATGCATCGCACCAGTTCCTACCCGGCCACCGGGTGATGGTGCAGGTGCAGAGCTCCTGGTTCCCATTGGTGGACCGCAACCCACAGAAATTCATGCGTATTGCAGAAGCCGATGAGAAGGATTATCAGAAGCAGACCATCAGGGTGTATGGCACTTCAAAGATTGAACTAGAAACGATGTAAGCCAATAGCTATTAGCTAATAGCTAGTAGCGAAACAAGAATGATGAACATGAACATGGAATTCAACAAGAACGAAGATAAAATGAAACTCGCCGTCAGCGAGTTGAGGCAGCGATGGGAAAAAGTGAGCCTGGGCGGTGGAAAGAAAGCCATCGAAAAACAACACGAGAAAGATAAACTCACTGCAAGGGAGCGGATTGAATACCTGCGCGATAAAGACAAAGCCTTTATTGAAATCGGTGCATTCACCGGCGAAGGCATGTATGAAGAATATGGTGGTTGTCCATCCGGCGGCACCGTTGCAGGTGTGGGCTATGTGAGCGGAAGACAATGCGTGATCGTCGCTAACGACCAAACCGTAAAGGCGGGTGCATGGTTCCCGATCACGGGAAAGAAAAACCTGCGGTTGCAGGAGATCGCGATGGAGAACCATCTGCCCATCATCTACCTCGTGGATAGTGCCGGTGTGTTCTTGCCCATGCAGGACGAGATCTTTCCGGACAAAGAACATTTTGGCAGGATCTTCCGCAACAACGCGCGCATGAGTGCCATGGGCATTACACAGATCGCTGCGGTGATGGGCGCGTGCGTGGCGGGTGGGGCATATCTCCCTATCATGAGTGATGAAACGCTGATGGTGGAAGGCAAGGGATCCATATTTCTCGCAGGCCCCTATTTGGTTAAGGCAGCCATCGGAGAAGATATAGAATTAGAAACCCTCGGCGGCGCCGTTACCCATACCGAGATCTCCGGCATTGCGGATTATAAATTTCCCACGGAAGAGCAAACCCTGGATGAAGTAAAGAAGATCATGGGCAAGCTGGGACCCGCGCAGAACGCCGGCTTCAATCGCATTGCACCCGAGGCACCGGCAAAAGATCCGAAAGAGATCTATGGATTGTTCCCGGCAGACAACAACAAGCCATATGATATGGTGGATGTGATTGAGCGCATCGTGGATAAATCGGACTTTGATCAATTCAAAAAAGATTACGGTAAGAGCATACTTTGCGGTTATGCCAGGATCGATGGCTGGGCGGTGGGCATCGTAGCCAACCAGCGCAAGATCGTAAAAAGCAGGAAAGGTGAAATGCAGATGGGCGGCGTGATCTATAACGACAGTGCGGATAAGGCAGCAAGATTCATCCTGAACTGCAACCAGAAAAAGATCCCGCTGATCTTCCTGCAAGACGTTACTGGTTTCATGGTGGGCAGCAGGAGCGAACATTCCGGTATCATCAAAGACGGTGCAAAACTGGTGAATGCGGTAGCCAATTCCATTGTTCCAAAGATCACGATCATTGTAGGTAACTCTTATGGCGCAGGAAATTATGCCATGTGTGGCAAGGCTTACGATCCCCGCTTTATCTTCGCATGGCCCACAGCAAAGATCGCGGTGATGGGCGGAGAGCAAGCAGCTAAAACCCTCTTGCAAATTCAAGTGGCCGCTATGAAAGGTAAGGGTGAGGAAATAGGGGAAGAAAAAGAAAAGGAGATGTTGCAGAAGATCATCGATAAATACAATACACAAACCACACCTTACTACGCTGCGGCAAGGTTGTGGGTTGACGGCATCATAGACCCTATCCGTACCCGTGAGGTGATCTCAGAAAGTTTACATGCAGCCAATCATTCACCCATCAAATCATCCATGACACTGGGCGTGTTCCAGGTATAAATAATGTTGTTATGACTATTCCCGTTTATCAGGTAGACGCATTTACCAACAAGGCTTTTTCAGGAAACCCCGCAGCAGTTTGTCCACTGAACGAGTGGCTGCCAGATGACCTGATGCAGAATATTGCGATGGAGAATAACCTCGCGGAAACGGCATTCATCGTTCCGTATGAAGATGCGTTCCAGATCCGCTGGTTCACGCCTACGGTGGAAGTTGACCTTTGCGGTCATGCTACGTTAGCTACGGCGCATGTGTTTTTCAACCATCTTGGCTACACTACTTCACCATTGCGTTTGTATTCCAAATCAGGATGGCTCACGGTTACAAAGGAGATCGATGACAAACTCACCCTTGATTTCCCCGCTGATCCTGCTAAGCCTTCAGACATTCCGGACGGCCTGTTTGAAGCGCTTGATGTATTTCCCAGTCTGGTGTTCAAAGGGAAATTCGATTACCTCGTTGAACTGAAGAATGAGGAAGAAGTGCGCAACCTGAAACCAGATTTCAAGGCCCTTTCGGTTATCCCTTCCCGTGGGGTCATCGTTACAGCGCTCGGTACAAAACATGATTTTGTGTCGAGGGGATTCTTCCCACAAAGCGGCATTGATGAAGATCCTGTGACCGGCTCCGCACATTGTTTGCTCACCACGTACTGGAACCAGAAAACAGGCAAGGATTATTTCTTTGCGCTACAGGCATCGGCAAGATCAGGCGAAATGATCTGCAAGCTCAAAGGCGATCGTGTGTTGATGACCGGCGAAGCCGTGACCGTGTTGAAGGGAGAAATCTACTGCTGATGATCAATGAGCGCGGACTGACGATGTATACCGATGGCTCCTCCCGCGGCAATCCCGGCCCGGGCGGGTATGGCACGATCCTGATCTGGAAGGGACAGCGTAAAGAACTATCAGGCGGCTTCAAAAGAACCACCAATAACCGCATGGAGATCATGGGGGTGATCAAAGGGTTGGAGGCGCTCAACCGGAAAGGCCTGAACATCACCGTTTATTCCGATAGTCAATATGTAGTGCGTTCGGTGAAAGAAGGCTGGTTGAATACCTGGATCAGGACCAATTTCAAGGGCGGCAAAAAGAACCCCGATCTATGGCTTCGTTACCACGAGCTTGCGAAAGATCATCATATTGAATTTGTATGGGTGAAGGGACACGCCACCAATCCATTCAATAACAGGTGTGATGAATTAGCCACCGCAGCGGCGGATGATAGAAGTAATTTGTTAGTGGATATCGGTTATGAAGAGGATAATAACCCTTAACTCCTAACCAATAACTTTCTGCGTTTTGAGGGATTTTGCAACTAAATAGTAGCCGCCAAAAAACACTGCACTGAAAAACAGCGTAGCCAGGATGCTCATTTGATAGAAAGGAAGGCCATCGGCATACACCATCATCAGACCCTGAAAATTGAGGGGGCGATGATATCCACCCTGACCGGCCCAAACCATGAAATTAGAAACCAGGAAGTAGGCAGTAGGTGCAGCTAAAGAACCAGCGGCAATACTCAATACATTACGTTGCTTCACGAAGAATCCGATCAGCGTCAAGCCGCAGATGAGTAGATAGTTCCCGAATTGACCATCATAAAATCCTTCGATCTTGGTATAACCCAGATTAAAGAGCACTTGGTATAAAGCATCAGAAAGGAACATAGAGAGCAAGGGCAACAGGAACGCGAACTTCTTGTTGGTGCAGATGGAACCGGCAAACAATGCCATGGCAATCTGCGGTGCGAAACCCATCGGTCTGGGCAATACACGATACAGGGATGCAACGATCACCAGCAAAACAAAACTGACAACAAGGCTCCTGGAAAACTTCATGAAATATCCTTTAGAACAGCGAAAGTACGCAAAAATCAAATGTGGCAGTGTGGCAATGCGGCAGTGCGGCAGTGTAAATGTGGATATGTGGAAAATGAGTCTCAAGGCACAAACGCTCTCACCAACCTCACCCCCATTCCCTCAATCCTAACCCCTTCGCCTTCCGGAATAAAAAACGCCTTTCCCTTCTCCAACCCACAACCTGCACCGCCTACCTCAGCCGTCCCGTTTCCATCAAGGATTAGCATGATCTCCGGTCCAGCTGTTGTAAACTTGTACCCGTTTTGTGGAACGGTTGCCGCTACCAGGCTGAAGTCCTCCACCGGGCAGTTAAACAAATGCTCATCGCTTTGACTTCCGGTATCCATTGTTTGTGGAACGATGGCTTCAAAACGAATATGCTTCATCAGCTCCGGCACGTCCACAAATTTGGGGGTGAGTCCACCCCGCAACACATTATCAGAATTCGACATCAATTCAACATTCTGCCCCTCCAGGTAAGCGTGTGGAAGTCCGGCCCCCTGGAATATCGCTTCGCCTGTTTTCAGATGAACCAGGTTAAAAAAGTAGACCGAGAAGATCCCGCGGTCGAACGCATCTGGGTAAGTCACCATCGCCCGGGCCGCCCAGAAATGTGGATCATGTTTAGATAACTGACCGGCTGCATATTTAGGAAGGATCTCTTCCGCCAGGGGCTGCAGCATTTTGTTTACGCCTTCTTGCGGCAGTTCCATCACATATTGATAAAGGCCTTTATAACCACTGCTTTCGAACACGGGCAACAATGGTGATAGTTGCTCCACGGATTCCAACACCCTTGCCAGGTCCTGCTCAGGCCTGAATCCATGCAGCAACCAGAAATCACCCAGCGCAAGCATCATCTCGGGCTTGTGGTTATTGTCTTTATAGTTCCGATGCGCCGCATCCTGCGGAATACTCATCGCATTCTCCCGGTCAAATCCTTTTATAGCTTCTTCTTTCGATGGGTGCACCTGGATGGAAAGCATATCCTTCACATCGAGGATCTTCAATAAAAACGGAAGGTCCTGGAATTTGGCAGCCACCCTTGCGCCCATGTATCTTCTCGGCTCAGAACGGATTAAATCGATGAGGCCCGTCTGCGCATTGGAAGACAGTTCTACCGTTGCCGGGGCACCCGGGTGGATACCCAGCCAATACTCGGCAAAGGGCCGGTTCTCATCGTTGGAAATACCTAATAATTGCGGGATAAAACCCATGCCGCCCCATGTGTAGTGCTGTACCTTGCCTTTGAGTGGAAACATGTGACGAAGATAAACAGAAACGATGTACAGGCAGCACCGTGTAGGGAAAGAAGGAGAAGAACTGGCCAGAACTTTTTTGGAACGAAAAGGATTTGAGATCCTGGTCAACAACTGGCGCTATGGTGCGCTGGAGCTAGATATCGTTGCGAATAAAGACGATGTACTGCATGTGGTGGAAGTGAAAACCCTGCGCCGACAAAGCGCCGGTCATCCCGAAGAGTCGGTGAACCGAGCTAAGTTCCAGCACTTGCAACGCGCTGCAGAAGCCTTTATGCAGCTCTATCCAAGATGGACCCTTTTACAATTTGATATTGTTGCTGTAACGATTGAACCGCATGGCAGGCATGAGATTCTGTTAATTGAAGATGTATACTATTGACAAATGGGCAATTGAACCATTGAGCCGTTGAGCAATTGGACTAAACCCTCCCCCGACACACTCCCCCTAAACACGCCCCCTATCTGTCTCCCGCATCTGCTCCACCAGCTCCTCGTTGATGAAC
>JBEISY010000239.1:0-4033 GCA_040375175.1 Chitinophagaceae bacterium | reverse complement strand
TCCATCTGCTCCGCCAGATCCGCGATCTCTTTATTGTCGCTGTACTTCATCTCCTGCATCAGGTCTTCACTCACATCATTCAACACGCCGAGTTTTGCAGAGAGAATGGAAAGAGCAATGCCAATCAAACGCATGGAGATCGCAATGGCCAGTGCAATGTATATGCCGCGTTTTTGCAACACGAACATTACGGCTATTACCAATGCATTTCCAATGGCAGCGTATATGTTTTTCTTTTTTTCATACGGATCCGTTTGTTCTTTAGCGGCCCGCAGGTAGTTGAAGATCTCCCACAAAAATGTACCGGCTACAAAAAGGGCCAGTGCACTGTCTATAAATAGGGCGGCATTCACCAGGAACAAACCCATCAGGATGCTCTTGGCACCACTTTTCCACGCCATGGATCGAAGCTCCTCTGTGGCTCTCCGGAATCCATGATACATCTCCAGCAAACCCGCAATGATGCAAAGCCATCCCAGTCCGTTCTCCACTTCCCGGTCTGGCCGAAACGCAACAAACAATGCCACAACAGACATGATCGCCAGCGCCAGCGCAAAAATCTTGCTCTCCAACGGAGCCTTCGCTATTCTAGACATATGAATTTATTTTGCCTCACCCTGACAACTCACCCTCACTACTATTTTAAATATGTTTTCAGCCAACTATCCATTTCCCACAACATATGCAGCACGTTTTCCTTTCCGCTATAGCCATGGCTCTCATAAGGAAACTGCACATAACGCACGGTACCCCCATGCCCCTTGATCGCATTGTAAAGTCTTTCACTCTGGATGGGGAAAGTACCGGAGTTATTGTCCAGCTCACCATGCGTCAACAGGATCGGCGTCTTGATCTTATCGGCAAAACTGAAAGGCGACATATTAAAGTACACATCGGGTGCCTGCCAGTAAGTGCGCTCCTCGGCCTGGAAACCAAAAGGCGTGAGGGTTCTGTTGTACGCGCCACTGCGTGCTATACCTGCCTTGAACAATTTCGTGTGTGCGAGCAGGTTAGCCGTCATGAAGGCTCCATAACTGTGACCGCCCACTGCAACGCGATTGCTGTCGCCCACACCCATCTGTGCGAGTTTCTGGATTGCAGCATGCGCATTCAAATACAGCTGCGGTATAAAATTATCATTGGGCTCCTTATTGCCTTCGCCCACGATCGGCATTTCTGCATTGTCCAGGATGGCAAATCCCTGCGTCACCCAGAAGATGGGCGAACCCCAGCTGATGCGCGGGAACATATATTTGGAACCCCGTACCTGCGCAGCATCCGCCGCTGATTTATACTCCCTGGGATAAGCCCAGATGAACACCGGCAGCGGTTTGTCTTTCGCAGGATCAAATCCCTTGGGCAGATACAGGTCACCCGTCAGGTCAACGCCATCTCCACGCTTGTAAGTGACTTTTTGTTTTTGGACGCCTTCCAGCGCTTTATATGGCGTGCCAAAGGAGGTGATCGGTGTACCGATGAGTGATTTCTTTTTCAGGTCCCTGATATAATAATTTGGCGGTTCGTTTAGGCTTTCCCGTGAGGTGACGAATATGAGTTTTTCAGGATCGATGGCACTCACTACGGTTTCATAATACGGAGCCTGGCAGCGCCACAGCATTTTCTTCGCACCTGTGTTGATGTCCATCGTTTGAATGAAAGGCAAGTCTCCTTCGGGTGATGATCCCTGTGAGCGTAAGATCAACTCCTTACCATTCAGCAATACCATTACTGGCCTGCCGAATTCATTTCTTTTGGTGAAAGGGGTACCGATATCGCTATACGCGTCATTGCTGCTGCGTTCAAACAAGGAATCCATCGCTCCGGTGCTGGGGTTGTAGCGGTTCACACGTAGTTTACGATCCGCAAACATATTTTCGTATACCAGTGCATTGTTCTTATCACCCCAGATTACATTGCTGAACCTGCGTTTGGTTTTGAACAATTCCCTGGGTGCCATTTTAGTCAGCGGATTTACGGCATACACGGCGTCACGGTATTCAACTTTCGTTCTGCCCAGGCCTTTGTCCAATGCCTGTGTATAAATTACCGTTGAAGGCTCATCGGCCCTCCATTCATGATCCCTCGGGAAAGTTACCACATCGTCAAATCCAATCGGCGCGCCTTCTGCAGAAGGATTCTTCACCAGTTCATTCACCACGGCTCCATTCATATCCATGATGGAAACGGTATAGGGAAATCCATTGGCCGGTACCAGATATGAATAAGGTTTATCGATGGTTTCCACTAAAAAGAACCGTTTGTCGGGCGACACCGAATAACTTTTATACACGGCTGGCGCACCCAACAATTTCTCCGTGCTAAGGTCATTCAAAACCAGCTGACCCGTGGCCAGGTATGTAAATAACTCTTCATCATAAGGTGTTTTAATCAGATCCTGGTAGGTGCGGGATGCCACAGCCTTGCCGAGGTTCTCCTGTACCACCGGTCCCTTGGGAACAATGGGCCTTGTGCCAATGGTGCGCGTCTCGTCAGGCACTGTTTTATAGATCAACTGGCTGCTGCCGATCCAACGGTATCCACCCGTAAGGATGGTATTGAGTTTTCGCGTATTCACTTTGCGCGCCTTACCGTCCGCAACATTCACCACATACAAATCAACATGATCACGCTCGGTATGTACAAACGCAAACTTGGTTTCATCCTCACTCCATTGTATAGCCGAAGCTTTCAGATCTGCCGGCACACCAGTCACTTTGATCTCTGCCTTGGTCTTGATGTTTCTAACGGAGAGACCATGAAATGATGATAAACGACTAGAAGCAAAATTGTCCGGATTCAATCGCAAACCCGCGATCCTTGCTTCTGAGGAACCAAGCTCTTCAACCGTCGACAGCGGACTCCTTGATGCCAACACAATCCACTCGCCCTTGCCATCAATGAACACAGACGGTGTGGGCTCCGCCAGCACCAGGTCCATGATGTCTTTCGGCGGCAGCTGATAGCTAACATTGTCTTGCGCAAAGGCAGACAAAGAACAACAGATCGCAATAAGTGCAATTAACTTTCTCATATACAGTTTGAATTTGAAGTCTACATACTTGCCCTAAAACCTCACCCTATTTCTTCTGATACACTCGCACATAATCAACCTCCATCCTTCTCGGCCATATCGTCGTATCCACTCCTTTCTGTCCGCCCCAGCCACCGCCCACGGCGATGTTCATGATCAGGTAGTGCTTGTTATTGAATGGCCAAGCATCATATCCGCTGCCTTCATTCGCAAATCGGAAATAATAGTTATTATCCATCCCCACGCGGATGGAATCTTTATCCCATTCGAGTTGGTACAAATGAAACTCAGTGGATACGGTGTTGGATGTTACCTGTGCTGATTTCTGTGTGTTGATGGTGTGGTTATACTTCTTGCAATGCACAGTGCCATGGATACGGCCCTGGTCAAAGCCAACATGTTCCATAATATCGATCTCCCCATCGTCGGGCCATTTCAATGGGTCCGTAGCACCCAACATCCAGATGGCGGGCCATGTGCCCCTGCCAGCGGGGATCTTCGCCCTTACTTCTACTTTTCCGTACTGCCATTCTGCGATGCCCTTGGTGACCAGTCTTGCAGAAGTGTAGGCATTCTTATCCATCTGTTCTCTTCTTGCTTCGATGATAAGCCGACCGTCTTCAACTCTTGCATTCTCCTTGCGGGCCTTGGTATAGTATTGCTCTTCGGCATTACCCCAACCGTGGCCACCTACATCGTAGTTCCATTTCTTTGCATCGGGTAAACCGGTATAGTTGAATTCATCGCTCCAAACCAATTCGTATGTGGGCTTATGTTGGGTGGCACTGACGAATCCGACAATGACCAGTAGGGCAAGCGTTATTTTCTTCATGACGTTTTTTCTTTTTCGGTTTGAATGCCAGCCAGGCCAGGAATCCAACCAGGAGTACCCAAGGTAGTGAGAACAGAATGAAATAAAGGGCGGATAGGAGCGGACTTTTCTTGTTGGTGGAAAAATCCGGTTTTGGTGGGGATTTAAAAGCCGGACTATCAAACATCATC
>JBEISY010000064.1:0-7732 GCA_040375175.1 Chitinophagaceae bacterium | reverse complement strand
CGGTGTTGCGGCAGCAACAGCACAGAAAACAATACCGCCAGTGCCACCAGTACCTTTGCAAATAATCCACCACCAAGCTCCTCCACAATCTTCCAGCAAAAAATATTGTAAAGGCACCAAACAACGCCGGGAAAAATTTCACACAGAACATATCATTGCCAAGGAATCTGATGACCATGGCGATCCAGGAAGTGACGGGTGGGGCCTACATATACCCCAGGCGGGATGATTGGCGAGGGCGAGATGGAGATACTCATCACGCTGCAGATCAAAGGAGGGATGAACAAGAAAATACTGTGCGGCGAACTACGCGCCCTCCGACCTAACTCCGCCCGCTACCCTCTAAATATCCCCGCATCTCCACCTGATACTGCTCTGCAATTACTTTTGCTTCCGCCGCAAAATCTTCTTTCTCAGACGCATATATGATCGCCCTGCTGGCGTTAACCAAAATGCCAACGTCTGCAATCATCGCACGCTGGGAGATTTCCCGCAGACTGCCCCCCTGAGCACCCACGCCGGGAACAAGGAAAAAATGTTCAGGGCAGATCTTCCGGATATTGATGAATTCATCCGCTTGTGTAGCACCCACCACAAACATCAGGTTGTCCGGATTACCCCAACCTGAAACCGTTCTCAATACTTTCTCATATAACTTCTCCCCATCGGCGTCCTGCAATTCAAAATCCTTTGCGCCTTTGTTGGACGTGAGTCCCAATACGATCGTCCATTTGTCTTTGTGTTCCAGGAAAGGCTTCACACTGTCCTCACCCATGTACGGCGCAACGGTGATGGCATCGGCCTTCATCGTTTCAAAAAATGCTTTTGCGTATTGAGACGATGTGTTGCCGATATCTCCACGTTTTGCATCGGCAATCTTAAAATGCGTTGCGGGGATATATTGAAAAGTACGCTCCATGATCTCCCATCCTGTGGCGCCCATCGCCTCATAAAATGCCGTATTGATCTTATAACTCACACAATGTTCCAGAGTAGCATCAATGATCTGCTTGTTGAACAAAAAAATCGCATCGGGATCCTGCTGCAAGTGTTTGGGGATTTTCTCAAGGTCAGTATCCAACCCCACACAGAGATAAGAACCTTTTGCCCTGATCTGTTCTGCCAGAAAACTACGCGTCATAGCAATGATTTAAAGGCGTTATAAAACCGCCAGATGTCTGCGAAGGTATTATATAATGGTACAGGGGCAAGCCGGATCACATTGGGTTCCCGCCAGTCAATGATGATCCCCTGATCCATCAATGCGTCGTAAATCTTGCGACCATCCTTCGCCAGGAATATCGAGACCTGGCAGCCACGCCAATCCTTTGGCGTGAGTATGCGCAAATGACCGGAAGGCGCGCTCTGCTGCAAGTCTTCCAGCAAATTCCACAAATAGTTTTTCATCTTCTCCTGCTTCTCAAGGATCTTATCCCAACCAGCTATCTGCACTTCTTCCAGGGCCGCGAGATGACAGGCATATAACAACATAGACGGTGTAGAGAGCTGCCAGCCTTCTGCCGATTGCACAGGCTTAAAACCCTTTTCCATCAGAAAGCGGGTGTCCTTATCGTATCCCCACCAGCCCGCAAGCCGATGGAGTGTTTTATCATGGTGATGGCGCTCGTGAATGAACACTCCACCAACAGCGCCAGGTCCTGAATTCAAATATTTATAACTGCACCAGCAGGCAAAATCTGCGCCCCATTGGTGCAGCTGAAGCCTGATGTTTCCCGCGGCATGGGCAAGATCGAAGCCGACAGGAATGCCCAGGAATCTGGCCCTGGCAGCAATCACTTCCATATCAAAAACCTGGCCTGTGTAATAGTTCAAACCACCCCAGAACACCAGCGCCAGTTCATCCTGGTGTTTCTCGATGGCTAGCAAAACATCCTCATCACGGATGGTATCTTCCCCTTCACGTGGGCTCACTTCAAGGATGATTTCATCAGGATCCATACCAAGGTGTTTTACAAAGGTCTCCAGCATGTACTGGTCACTTGGAAACGCCTTCTGCTCACAAAGGATCTTTTGCTTCTTGCCCGATGGCCGGTAGAAACTAACGAGCATCAGGTGGAGGTTCACCGTCAATTGATTCATGACAGTAACCTCATGCGGCAAAGCACCAACAATACCAGACAGAGGGCCGATGAGATGGTCGTGGTATTTCATCCACGGATCATCACCCATGAAAAATCCTTCCACGCCATATTGGGACCAGGTATCCAACACCTGCTGTATACGCTGTTTCGTGGCCTTCGGCTGCAAACCCAGCGAGTTACCTAATAAATACGTTTGTGCGTGACCGTTATGTACCGGTATCACAAAGCGCTCCCGCATTCCTGCCAGCACATCTTCCCGGTCTAATTGTTGTGCGTATGTTAAAGAAGTATCCATCAATTTGTTTTGTTAAATGCCCAATGCCTAATGCCCCAATGCCTATCAAATGGCTCCGGTTCTCCCGCCATCAACCGGCACACTGGTACCGTTAATATATGCTGCTGCCGGTGTTGCCAGAAAGGCCGCATATGCAGCGATCTCATCGGCCTCCCCAAATCTTCTTGCAGGAACTTCCGCCGCCATTTGTTGAGCCACGGTATCCACCTCAACACCTTTACGCGCCGCAATGTTCTGGATCAATGCATTCAACCGTTCTGTCTTTGTAAATCCCGGCAATACATTATTCACTGTGATGCCAAACTGCGCCACTTCATTGCTCCAGGTTTTGGCCCAGGATGCCGTGGCACCACGTATGGTGTTGGATACACCAAGGTTATCAATGGGTATCCTGACGGATGTGGAAATGATATTGATAATTCTTCCATATCCAGCCGCTTTCATCCCATCAAGACAGGCAACGGCCAGCACCTGGTTCACTGCGATGTGCTGTTCAAAATAACGCAGAAAGCTCTCCGGCGATGCATCCGTGATAGGACCCGCGGGCGGTCCACCAGTATTGTTCACGAGGATGTGTACGGTAGTATTAGAAACATATTGCCTGACCGTCTGCTCCACCGCAGCCCGATCAGAAAAATCGGCAACAAGGTAGCCATGCTCTTGCCCTGTTTCTGTAGAGAGCGATGCCACCGCAAGCGCAAGGGTATTTTCGTTCCTGGCTATTAACGTACAGGAAGCACCCAACAAGGCAAGCTCCTTCGCAATAGCCAGCCCGATACCCTGCGTACTGCCACAAACCAATGCGTTTTTACCGGAGAGAGAAAGATTCATGACCAAAAATAGGTCGCAGTTCGCAATTCGCAAGGTCGCAGGCTTCTAACTTCCACCTTCAACCTTCCAACTTCTCCCTGTCAACGCCCGCCGTTCGCCCGCAAATCCGCCCGGCAATTGGCATCCAGCGTGGGAATGGGCGTACTGGCATTACCCGTGGTTTCAATAATATGGTACATCAGGCAGGAACTGCTGTTGCAATGCGCACCGTTATTGGATTTATGTGGCGTCACCATGGTAGACCCCTGGTCAACCAACCCGAGGATATGCCCCATCTCATGTTCAATCAGCGTGGTCATCAGCTGGTTTTTAGAGATCAATCCTGGTCTGCCGGAAAATTTAGTGACCGCTCTGCCAAAGACACACATAGACGTGTTCCAATAGGAAATACCCAGCACATCCGATGTGGAATATTCCGCATCCACAATCATGATATGAATGGCCATGGTCTGGCTTCGGGTGAAGCGGGTGCGTACCAACTTCTCCAGGTTCACTACATCCTGCAATGCCATCGGACTATTGACCGTTCTGGAAAACTGCGCCGGCACATATGTGATGCCTACGGGTTTATTGGTGAGTTCTGTGAGGTAATTCCTGACATGATTGATCACGGCATCATCGGGAAGATAACCAGGCATATAATTGACTTCAAGCTCCAGGGAAGTATACGCATCGGCAGATAAGATATCACGTGCTGAAATGCCCAGATTCCGATAGTCATAAACCGGCAGGTCCTCTTTCTGGCAGGACGCCGCAAATACAACGATCAAACCAAGTACACTGACCCATTGCTTCAATCTCATCGAAAGGTTTTACAACTTCATCAATTTCAGGATGGCCGATGCCCAACGCTGGTACTCAACGCCGGAATAATGGAGCTTATCATCCGTCAGCAATTCGGGATCCACCATGGCTTCCCGCGTGCCCGCCGTTATGTTCACATACTTGACCTTGTATTGGTAAGCGATGCGATTATTCTCCTTGTTGAATGCATTGATCTCTTCGGTAACCTTAGCCCTGTCTACACCTTTTTCTTTCGCAAACGGCGTGGCACCCCAATCAGGAATACTCACCACGATCACATGCGAAGTATCACCTCCCGCGAACCTGATCGCCTTCATCAGCAACATCTCAAACTGCAGGGTGTACTCATCCAGGCTCCGGCCCCTGTATTGATTATTGACACCAATCAGCAGGGTAACGTAATCATAGCGGGGTAATAATTTTGCCCCATTGATTGCCGTCATCAGTTCATCAGTGGTCCAACCTGTCTTTGCCACAATATCCGGCCCCTTTACCTCAACCCCTTGCTTGCGCATCAAAGCAGCAAGCTGGTGGGGAAAGTTCTGCTCCGCTGGTACGCCTTCCCCGATCGTATAGGAATCCCCCAGCGCCAAATAACTTACCTGCTTCTTTTGCGCGGTAGCCTCCATACTGATCATAACGATGGCGATAAATACGATTATTCTTTTCATTGACCACTCTGCTTGAACAACTGAAATTTGGTAGGCGTACTCTGCGATGGCCACCTGCCATTGTTCACGTTGATATCTGTTGTTTCCAGGTTTGGATCAAGGACAATGGAAACCACTTCCTTGCTCTTCCGGAATACTTTTTTAAAGTTTAGCTCATTGTCCATCCATACTGCCGCAGGAACGGATTCTTTCTCTTTTGTGCCATCCTTAAAAACCCACTCAATAATCACAGGCATCACCATGCCACCTTTATTGGACACCGATAATTCATAGAGATAAACATCCTTGCCATTCAGTTGGGCCTCCGACTGGAAAACTTTTACGCTGTCCAGCGCGATGTCCACGGGTTCAGTTTTGAAATACCATCCTCTCCAGAACCAATCCAGATCATATCCGCTTGCATCTTCCATGGTACGGAAAAGATCAGAAGGCGTGGGATGTTTGAATGCCCAGCGCTTTGCATATTCTTTGAAAGAGAAATCAAAAAGCTCCTTACCCATCACTACTTCGCGGAGCATATTCAATCCAGTTGCAGCCTTTGCATAGGCATTGTTTCCTACGCTCTTTACTGCATCACCCTTGGTCATGATCGGCTCCTGGTCCTCCCTTGGCATTTGCATATAGCTTACAAGGTTCTTCGCGGGGCCCCTGCGGGAAGGATAGCCGGGCTCAAACTCCTGTTCTGCCACGTACTGACAAAAAGAGTTCAATCCTTCGTCCATCCACCACCACTGGCGCTCATCGCTGTTCACGATCATCGGGAAAAAGTTATGTCCCACTTCATGGATGATCACACTAATGGCACTATTCCGAACGGCCTGTGTGTAGTTGCCACTGGCATCGGCCCGGCCAAAGTTCATAGCAAGCATCGGATATTCCATACCGATATTCGCCTCAACAGACTGCGCCACGGGATATGGATAAGGGATCGTCATCCTTGAATACACTTTCAAAGTATGCTCAACAGCTCTTGTCGAAAATTTTGAATAAATCGGGAAAGCTTCTTTTCCATAAAAACTCATACACCATACTTTCTTTCCATCGATGTCTGTAGTCATCGCATCCCAAACCAACCTGCGGGAGCTGTTGAAGGCAAAGTCACGCACGTTCTCTGCTTCAAAGATCCAGGTCTTCTTCGCGGTTGATTTCTTCTTCGATGCTTCTTTGGCTTCATCGAGGGTTACGATAAACTCTGGTGTCTTGGCATCTTTCGCTTTCTGCAAACGCTGCAACTGTGCTGGCGTCAACACCTGCGCATAGTTCTTACATTCTCCCGTAGACGCCACAATATGATCTGCAGGCACCGTGATCTTCACCTTATAGTTACCAAAGGTCAACGCAAACTCTGACCCTCCGGTGAACTGCAGGTGCTGCCAGCCCTGGAAGTCTGAATACACGGCCATCCTGGGGAAAAACTGCGTAATAGAATACAGGTTATTATCATCGTCCTTAAAATATTCATAGCCCCCGCGATCGCCCTGCGCCTTGCTGTTAAGCTTATAATTCCAGTTCACCTTGAACACAAATTTCTGTCCGGGCTTCAACGCCACAGGCAGGTCGATCCGCATCATCGTCTGGTTGATCGTATACTTCAGGTTCTTTCCTGTGCCGTCCGTCAACAAAGTGATGTTCACACCCAGGCCCTCGAGTCTTTCATTGTCGATCCCCGCCAGGGTTTGATCCGATATGGTACCACGAATGCCCCCTGTTGTTGCGCGCACTGCCTCGGTAGTCTTCCGATGGAAATTCTCATCCAACTGCAGCCAGATATAACTGAGAACGTCCGGAGAATTATTGTAATACGTAACCGTTTCCGTGCCGGTGAGCATATTGTTGGGCTCATCGATATCCACCGTGATATCATAATCTGCACGTTGCTGCCAGTAGCGCGGCCCTGGTGCACCGGAAGCGGTCCGGTATTCATTGGGCCCCTGCAACAAAAAATCCAGTTGCTCAAACCGGTTGCCGTGATTAGCGCCTGGGTTTTTATCCAGCTGCGCCATTGCGGACCCGGACAAAAGAATAAATGCCGATGCTACGATCAGAGATCTCATGTGTATCAAGATTCAAATGTTTGGTATTCTATCGATCACCATATTCATTGCCACCAGTATCACGATGGATGAGACAATCACCACCCAATACCGCCGTTGGAGCGGTGTATATCTGAGCACCAATTCGCCAATGATCAACGCGGCTAAAACTACAACAATCTGGCCGATTTCAAGCCCTAAATTGAAGGCAAAAAGGCTCCAGCCCAGGCTCTGCTCCTCAACCAATAAAAATCTGATGGCGTTGGCATAACCCAGACCGTGGATCAGACCGAAAGATAGGGCGAGTGTGTAGGGGAAGGCGTTAGTGACAGATTGGAGGCTGGGTTTGAGCAAATTGAACAAAGCAGTGATCACAATAGTTGTTGGAATTAGGAATTCTACCCACTCGGAATTGGCCCGGATCACATCCGTAACGCTTAGGATCAGGGTCAGAAAATGGCCGATGGTAAAAGCAGTCACCAGGATCACTACTCTCCTCCAGTCTTCAAACCGGTAGATCACCGCTAATGCCAAAATAAAAAGGATATGATCCAGTGCGTCCCTGGAAATGATATGATCCCAACCAAGTCCGAAATACATGCTAAAATCCTGCATGGGTCAAATTGAAATGGAAAAATAAATCGACTTTTGCAAAACCATGGCATTAATATTAGTCTACATCCTCACCCTCCTGCCTCACCCTAAACTTGTGCCTCACCCTTTTTTCGTTAGTGTCACCGAGATCGAATACCTCTCCAAAGAGAAGGTATTAGGTGTTTCCTGCAAGGTGTTCAATGATGACCTGGAGACCACCCTCAAAACTGCTACCGGCGCTCCAGTGGATATTTTCAAAGGGGATAAAGCCAAAAACAACGCATACCTCCAGGAGTATTTTACGAAACATTTCACCATCCTGGCAGATGGTTCACCTGCCCCGCTGCGTGTGATCGGATATGAGATCGATGGGGAAGCCTGCTTTGTTTACCTCGAAGCGCG
>JBEISY010000265.1:0-3788 GCA_040375175.1 Chitinophagaceae bacterium | reverse complement strand
ATGTTGCCGTTAAAAAATCAGGTAAGATCGATGGGGTGGTTGCCAATGCAGGGATCACCACTTTTGGCGATTTTTTTTCTTATACGTCAGAGGCCATGCAACAACTGCTGCAACTGAACATGGCCGGTACATTTTTTCTTACCCAGGCTGCGGCCCAACAAATGAAGAATCAACAACAAGGTGGCAGTATCCTTTTGATGAGTTCCGTGGTGGGCGTTCAATCGCATAAATACCTTGCTGCGTATGCCATGACCAAGGCGGCTATCCAAATGTTGGCCCGCAACCTAGTTATAGAACTTTCTCCTTACGGCATCAGGATCAATACAATAGCGCCCGGCGCCACCATTACGGAGCGTACCATGGCCATTGAACCGGAATATGTTGAGACCTGGGCCGCGATTACACCTTTGCGTAAACCCGCTACTACCGGGGATATCGCAGATGCAGCGCTGTTTTTATTGTCTGACCACGCGGGACAGATTACCGGACAGACCCTTGTGGTAGATGGTGGCTGGACAGCCGTTTCTCCAGCGCCTGGCGAAGCGCATTTCAAAGACGTTAAACAAGGCTAAATCAAGCTTTTTTCCTTTACTTTTGCAGATTACCCTTTTTCCATCCGTGGGTTGCTTGAAATTTTATGGCATTATCGCACCTTTTGAAATTTATTTACAATAGCGGGACTGATGAAGTGATCAGGAGAGGCAAGAAGATCCATGCTATCGGATACGTAGAGTTTATTGAACATGATGAACTGCTGAACTCTGTAACGTTCAGGGTGAAGGACGATAACTATAACACCTTCTATAAGGTCTATGTCCAGAAATATAAGGACCCCAAGACCCTTTCCATCCGCTGTACCTGCCCCTATAATCTGGGCGATATTTGTCGGCACGAGACCGCTGCCCTGCTTCAACTCCAGGAACTGCTGGACAAGAACATTCTCGGCGAGAAGGGGATCGTGTACCACCAGCGGCACACCATCATCAAGATGAAGCACATCGATCTGAAATCGATCAGGCTGCTTTCAAATCCTGATGCTTATACTGAAGCCGAGGTATACCTGCGTACACAGAAAGCCACCATCAATGCTGCCAAAGACGAGCGCGTAGAGGCGATGCTTGAATACGAAGACGGCCATTATCCCGTTGTCATCCAAAAGAACGAAGAGCGGAATTTTGATACCTCCTGTAAATGTGAGGAAGAGAACTATCCGCTTTGCATACATAAGGTCATCCTGTTTGTACAACTCCTGAATGCCTACGGTCCCAATTATTTTGATTCCATCCGGAACTGGGAGAAGGAGAAAAACAAACTACTGGAGGCTTATGGATGGAGTACCCGTGATGAAGGTTGGGAAAAGAAATTTGAATTCGCGTACAAAGATGGCAAGCCCTTTCTAAGGGTTCTGGATTCATCGATCAAACGCATCGTGCCGCCCGCTAACGCGCCGAGGCCCAAAGTGGAACACAAGCCCGAAGTGGTGAATATTGAACCCGAAGTGTTAACCATCACAAGTGCACAGAAAGTGGGCGTGGTCTTCAACGCCAATCACAAGCAGTTCCCGCGATTCACCATTGACGCGGTTGTGGGTGAGGCTAATGGTGCAGATACATTCAATGGAAAAGTAGAAAAGATCGATCTGTCCCGCTTTGTAAGCGCAGAAGGGATGTCAGAAGACGACGCCACCCTGATCCAGCAGCTGCGGAAATTCCAGCCATCTGAAATCAATAAGTTTGTTAGCAGGAACTCCCCTTTCTCCGGCATCTGGGAGAACATCATCCAACAGGAAGATGAAGAGTTGCCGGCAGATACCAAAGCGCTGATCATCGAGTATATGCTGCCTAAACTCCGGAAGCTTTTCCGAGAGCATGAAGGCAGAACGCCATTTTATGTGCTGCCCGAGCATAAAAATTTTGTGACGGCTAACCTCAAGCAGGTGAAGATCAGTAATGATCCATTGCGGCCGGCATTTCATGTAACGCCACTTGGAGAAGAGATTGAAGTGAAGGCCGTTGCGCGGGTGAATGAACTGGAGATCGAGATGCAGGATAATGAGTGGGGGGCCGATTGGATGATGATTTATGACGATGTCATGTATCTCTGGGACAAGGAGGAAGATTTTGAAGTGTTGCTGGATTTCTTGCCCAAAGGGGTATTGAACATCGGCAAGGAGGCATGGCCGGCTTATCTGCAGAAAGTAGTGATGCCTATCTCCAGGAACTACCCGGTTGAGTTCGACAAGTCGCTTGTAGCGGATGTCAAAGAAGGTGATCCCGAGATCAGGCTCCAGTTGCAGGAGAAAGGCGATTACCTGTTGTTTGTTCCCACCTTCAGTTATAAAGGATACGATATCCGTTTCAATGATAAGGACAACATCATCATCCCCTCCGGAGCTCGCGTGATGATGATCAACCGCAATAAAGATGCGGAGATGGACTTTATCCGGAAACTGGAAGGACTGCATTCCAATTTCATGCGTCCGGATGGTGCTGCACTCGTATTGAAGGGGAACGATGTGTTGAAGAATAATTGGTTCTTCCTTTTTGTAGATGCCATGCGGGAGATGGAAGTGCCTGTTACGGGATTCGACGTCCTTAAAAATTTCCGTTTCAATACGGCGAAGCCCAATACAAAGATCCGGATCTCCAGTGGGGTTGATTGGTTTGATGCCAAAGTGGATGTGGTCTTCGGAGATCAGCAGGTATCCATTGCCGAGATCAAACGCGCACTCACCAATAAGCAGCAGTTCGTACAATTGAATGATGGCACCCTCGGTATCCTGCCGGAAGAGTGGTTGAAAAAATATTCCCTGTTGTTCAGGGTGGGTGAAGGAAAGGCCGATGAACTGAAGCTTTCAAAATATCATCTCAGCATCATTGACGAGTTGTATGATCAGCGCAGCGATGAAGAAGTGTTGATTGAACTGGAGGAACGCTATGAAAGACTCCGCAGTTTCAACCGCATCAATGAAGTAGATCCGCCCCAGGAACTGGCGCATATCCTAAGGCCTTACCAGGTGGCGGGATATCATTGGTTGAATTATCTCAGTGAAGTGGGTTGGGGCGGCATCCTTGCGGATGATATGGGTCTCGGTAAAACCCTGCAGGCACTCAGTTTCATCCAGGCTTTGAAAGATAATAATGTTAAGCTGACGGGACTCGTGGTATGTCCTACTACGCTGATGTTTAACTGGGAGAATGAAATCAAGAAGTTTACGCCTGAGCTCAAATACCTCATTCATCACGGCGGCGACAGGGCGAGAGACAAGAAAAGTTTCGAGCCTGTTGACGTGATCATAACCACTTACGGCACCTTGCGAAGTGACATCAAGCTGATGCTTGAGATTGAATTTGATTTTGTGATCCTCGATGAATCCCAGGCCATCAAAAATCCGCATTCCAAAGTGACCAAGGCGGCATCTTTGCTTCGTTCAAAGAACAGGCTCTGTTTGTCGGGTACCCCGCTGCAGAACAATACTTTTGATATCTATGCCCAGATGAATTTCCTGAATCCGGGTATGCTGGGCAGCATCGAGTTTTTCAGGAACGAGTTTGCCACACCCATTGATAAGTTTGGCGAGCCGGAGCAGAAAGATCATCTGAAGAAACTATTGTATCCATTCATCTTGAGACGCACCAAAGAGCAGGTAGCCAAGGATCTTCCGGAGAAAACGGAGACCATTCTCTTCTGCGAGATGGAAGACGAGCAACGCAAGATCTATGATGCCTTCCGCAATGATTTCAGGAATAAAATCCTCGGGGTGATCAATGAGCAGGGTATTGAGCGCT
>JBEISY010000159.1:0-5056 GCA_040375175.1 Chitinophagaceae bacterium | reverse complement strand
CAGTAGCCATCGGAAAAATTATGTAGAACGATGGTATCCCGCGGATGGGCATACCGGATATGATATTTGATGCCGATGAAGTTATTAAGCCCCGATGCTTTCTGCCGGATGAAGTCGCGGTTCATTTTCACATCAAGGTTGGATCGCTTCCCGAAACTACCTACGGTTATACGTGACCGGTAGTTGCCCGTAGGCGTCTGTATGTTGAAGCCATCCTCGTCATAGACGGTGTCATTTACGCGCGTATGATCCATGATCTGCACGCCCGCCTGGGTAGCTATCTCCGCAAGGAGTTGATCCAGCCGATACCTGCTGATGCCCATTCCACCCAGTGGCAGCCTGTGTTCCAGGATCTTACCGTTAGGAGCAGATACTTGTAATTGATCGATGATTGGGAGCTCCAGTGCAATGTCATCGATCCCCAAACCTCGTAAAAATGCCCTTGATTCCAAACTGATGTATTCCCCACAGACCCGGTGAAAGGGATAGCACTCTTTCTCAAACAGCACCACCTTCCATCCGGCTCTTGCCAGCTGAATACTTGTGGTAAGACCCGCCAGGCCACCGCCGATCACGGCAACATCATATTTGGATGAGGTACTCATGAGCGATGAAGGATCAGCCAGCGGAATGCCCAACGCCAATGTATAGCCGAAGATCCCTGGAGTGCGGCAGAAGAAATAATTTTTTTCCAGTCGGCACGTGAGAATCCTCTCGTCACGCTG
Source organism: Chitinophagaceae bacterium (assembly GCA_040375175.1). Taxonomy (GTDB): domain Bacteria; phylum Bacteroidota; class Bacteroidia; order Chitinophagales; family Chitinophagaceae; genus Pollutibacter. The sequence goes on along the minus strand of JBEISY010000159.1, from coordinate 4,331 downwards.
ATAGGCGCATCATTTTGTACGAGGTAAGATGACGACAGCCATTTCGTGATCAGCCGTATGCTTTGATAGGCAAGGGGATGGCGTTGCAGGTCGTTGATGAAAAAGCCCACCGTACTCTGTTCTTTTTTCCAGTGCAGCATTTTCGTGATCTCTTCATTGGAAAAATGGTGACAGAACAAGGAGGAAAATATGATATCCGGCTTTTCATCAAACTGCACATCCCGGTAATCGCTGGTGATCAGGTTTACTTCGTAGCCTTTGAGATTGATGTGTGCATAATCCACACAGGTGTCTTTGATATCGATGCCGGTAAGTTGTACTTGGATGCCTTTTTTCGCACACCATTTTGCGATGGCCTTGAGGTTATCCCCGCCGCCACAGCCTACTTCACATACGTGTACAGATTTTCTGGATCCGAGGAGCGCTTTGAATCCTGCTAAAGTGATGGCATGTCCGCCGAGCCAGGTATTGATCACCTCAAGCTCTTCCATGTTTTTTCGGATATCCGCAAACGGGATATCATCCTCATCAAGCAGCTCTTTTGTATGTGCGCGTTGTGTAAAATCCATGGCCCTTAAGTAGTGGTTCCAATGAAGGTTTCCATGGTGAGTCCGGGCCCGAAGGCCACACCAAAAATATGTTCCCCTGCTTGCGCATGCAGCCATTCTTTCAACACAAACAGGATGGTGGCGGAACTCATGTTGCCGTTTTGTTGCAACACGCGATAGCTATTGCTCAATTGTTCATTAGATATCTGCACACTTTTCTCCATGGCTTCCAGGATCTTCCTGCCCCCGGGGTGCACGCACCAGTGTTGGATATCGTCCCGATGTAGTTTACCCGCCTCCAGTGCCCTGTTCACCAGGGCCGCCATATCTTCCTCAATCAGGTCAGGCACATAGCTGCTGAGGGTCATCTGAAAGCCTGTGGAACTGAGTTCCCAGCTCATATCTTTTTTCCCTTTGGGGGCCACTTCGGCATAGAAATGATCCAGCCGGATGCCTTTGGCGGGATAATCATCCCCGGTGATCAGCGCTGCCGCAGAGCCATCGCCAAACAACAAGCCGGAGGCCAGGTTGTCTACCGTAGGTTCTTTCTGCAAATGAAGGGTGCAGAGTTCTGTACAGAAGATAAGGACCTTTGCATCAGGCGTGGATCGGCAAATATGGTCAGCCAGTTTCATCGCATGGATCGCTGCATAACAGCCCATGAAATTGACTGAGGTTCTGAAGATATGTTTCGGCAGGTCCAGCAGTTCCATCACCTGCAAATCCAATCCCGGTGCACTCATGCCCGTACAACTTACACTGATGAGGTGCGTGATCTCCTCGGCCTTGATCTTGTGATCCAGGCATTTGCGGATGGCTTCCAAAGAGAGCGATGGTGCATAGCGGGAGAACCATTGCATCCGCATTTCAAGGGAGGGAAATGGTTCCATACTCTCTGAATGCGGATAGAATTTCCAATCTGGCAAGGGCCTGCTATAGTCTGGGATGAATGAATATCGATGTTCAATGCCGCTGTGGCGGTACAAGAAACGCAGCTTACGATGATCCTGTTCATTGAACGCATAGAGCTGTTTCATGAAGCTGAGGATATTTTCCTGCTCATGCTTAAACGGTGGAAGGGCAGTGCCGATAGCAATAATTTTACTCAATGTGATTCCAGATTAACAATACCAAAAATGCCAGGTTGGTGCAAACGGAGGCTACCAGGTTCATGGTCATGGTATTGGAAAAATTGGCGGCAGAATTGTCATGCCACACTTTTCTTGCCCACCGCAGAAAATAGAACAACACGGGAAGCAGGAAGGTTGAGAAGACAAAGAATCGGGTCTGTTGGCCTCTTTCTGTAAAATACAGGAAAAGGGTGAACATCGCAACAGAATAAAGCAAGGCGCAGAAAACAAAAGTGCCGCGGTAGCCGAGCATGCGACTGATCGTATGCACACCATCGGCTTGATCTGCTTCGTGCTGGTACACCTGGGTGAGTGGGTAGAAGCCGCCGATCAATAAACTGCTTGCGAGGGCGGGCAGCAAGGGAACCTTCATGGGATGGCCAACACTGCACGCATGATAGCTGATGGCAAAGGTGACAGCACCCTGGAAGATCACCACACTGAGATAACCGAGAACGGGATATTTTTTCAGCCTGATCCCCCGATAACTATATGCGCGGGACACCAGGATATAGAGCAGGATGCCCATCGAAAAATATATACTTACCAGCAGGGACAACAGGACGGCCAGCGAATCCAACAACAAGCTGGCGTGGTACAATTGCTTTGTTGGTTGCAATGGATCTTTGACGCCGCCGATGCTGCTCTCATCCCGATCCATATAGGAATTGTATCCATTGCTGGCCGGATATACAAGCAGGTGCAGGATAAAAAATGAAAGGATCAGTCCCGGCACATCGATTTTCTGCACCTGGCTGACGGCAAAGAGTTAAACCGGTAAAAGAAAAACGGAAAACGGAAACCGGAGCAGCTGTATGGTGGATCGATGGATGGCCATCGTTACAGGATCCTGTCGTCAATCAACCTGCGCCTCGCCTGGATGCCGAACTCTGCAAAAGCAGACTCGATCCCGTTGCTGATCTTGAAAGGAAGCCCGGTGCGGTATTGTGTGCCAAGCTTTTCCGCAGTGAAAAGATCCAGCTGCACCATTCCTGTTCTTACATTAAAGGTTTCGATGTCTACAACTGCATAAGGGGTGCCGAAAAAGCTGTACATGCTGCCGTTGTATTTTCCCTGGTCAGATACATTGCTCACTGCACCGAGGAACTGCATCGTAATGGCCGCATCCACACCGTTGGCTTCTGCCGTAGAGCGCAGGGCCGCCGTGTCTTTCAGCATTTCGTTGGTGAAAATATCTGTAGATGGGATCACCTTAAAGCCGCGCGCTTTCAGTTCCGTCACCAGTGAATTTTCTGCACGTTTACGATAGGTGTTGTCTGCCAACAGGGCCATCACCATGATCTTATTATACTTTTTCTTTTCATAGCCTGGCGCTACATAGCTTTTTGAGCCAGAGGCCGAGGTAGATACTTCATGGGGAGCGCTACAAGCTGCGATCACTACTAACAGGGTTGCCAGGGTGGCCAATCTCAAACTCATCGAATTGTTTTGCCAAATATAAACATATTGGCGCGGCAAGTATTAAATTTGTGCTGGTTGTCAACAATGAAAAAGTTATACATTATCCCGGTAATGATCTGTCTGGGTGTGTCCCTGCTGAGCCATGCCCCGGTAAAACCCAAGCCAGCATCCCAAAAGCTGGTTGAAGATAATCTGGTGGGTTACCATGATAATGGCGTTGCCCAAATCAACGCCAATTTTAAAAAGAATAAGCTTTACGGAAACTGGAACAGCTGGTATAAGTCTGGCGCGCTCTGCGATTCGGGCAAGTTTGTTGGCAATGTTCCGGATGGCGAGTGGAAAAGCTGGTACCCGAATGGAAAAACCAGGGTGATCTGGCATTTCAGTTCCCGCAAGCTGAGTGCGGTAAAGGATGAAATACTTCGGCAGCCCAAGATGAAGGTCTATGCCCTTTCCCAGAAGCCCGTTTCAGAAGCCATTCAGTTTTACAGGGTCAGCTATTGGTATGGTGAAGATGCTACACAAAAAGGCGTGCATATCCGGTCAGATATGGTGCATGCGCCGGCATTGTCCCGCGATGAATTGATGGATCGGGTGGCGGACAATACCGTTCATGCTACCGATGTGTATCGCCCTCCGTTTCAGGAAGCGCTCCTGCATGGCAATTACAGTTCATATTATGCCGATGGGAAACCGCGGGAAGACGGGGTGTTTTTGAACGGTATGCGCGAAGGTGCCTGGGAAGAGTTTGGGCCCGATGGCTCACGGCAGCGGGGGAACTACAAACACAATGTGCGGGAAGGCGAGTGGCGGTATTATGATGGAAGTGGAAAGCTATTGAAGTTTGTGAGGTATAATGCGAAAGGGGAGGTGATGGAGGAGCATGGGTTTGAAAAGTCAGGCAATCAGTAATACAGTCATTCAGGCAATCAGGAGTTGGAATCCAGGATCCCGGATACCACTCCTGATTGCCTGAATGTTTGTATTACTGAATGATTGTATTACAAATCATTTAATTGAGTGCAGCGCCACCCTATTCCCTTCCGTATCCAGCATCAGCGCCCAAAACCCCAGCCCAGGACCAATTTCCGTCTTAGGTGTTTGGATTTTTCCTCCTGCATTTTCCACGCGGTTTAAAACAATGGACAAGTCCCTATAGTTAAATTTCACGTTTGAAAATTATGTCATTTTTATCGTTTATAGTTTCTGTGTATTAATTCAGAGAAACAAT
>JBEISY010000323.1:0-3189 GCA_040375175.1 Chitinophagaceae bacterium | reverse complement strand
CTGAACCCATATCCCCGGTGAATCCTTCTGCAGCAGAAGAAATGGTTTGGAGGCGGGTGAGGGTTCCCTTTGAATGATCAATGCTGAACACGCTGATATTTCCCTTCAGTTCCTCCATTAGGTATGCATATTTCCCATTGGGATGGATGTCTATATGCCTTGGACCACTGCCTGGTTCCACAGGCACGGAAGCTTTTCGGGTCAGTTGGCCGCTATAGCTGTCGAAACGATACACCATCACCTGGTCAATGCCAAGATCCGGCACGTACAAAGTCTTGTTGTCAGGAGAAAGATAGGTGGCATGCACATGCGGTTTTTCCTGTCTCTCAGGATTTAAACCTTTGCCCTCATGCAGAATCGCCTTGTTTTCATCATACAAACGACCGGCTGAACTTCTCAATGCCTTCAGAGATCCGGAACTGTAATTACCGGCGATCACCCATTTTCCATTGCGGCTGACAGACACATAACAAGGATCATCCCCGCCGGAAGGTTGCTTGTTGATGAAGGTCAATTCACCGTTGGCCTTATTGTAAGCATATGCATACACCTGACCTGCATTGCCGCCGCCGTTCAGTTCAGAGACGGCGTACACATATTTCTGATCCGAGGATACGGCGAGGTAGGAGGGATTCGCTATGCCCTTGGTAACAGAAACAAGGGTTGCCGTACCGGTTTTGAGGTTGAAATCATATAGGTATATACCCTCACTCTTTCCGGAGGTATAGGTGCCGATGAGAAGCCGATAATTTTCCTGCGACATTGAAGCGGCTACAATAAGGCAGAGCATCAGTGAGGAAACGTATTTCATTCATTTCTAGTTTAGCAGGCGTTGGTCAGAAGCTGAGGGTTCCGATCCACTTCTCAATACGGTGCTTAACTTCTTCGTCCGATATCGGTTCCGGATGAAAAGATGTACCGATCACTTTTTCATATAATTCGATGTATCGCTGTGAGATCGTGTAGATCCAGTCCTCTTCCATGGGCGGTACCGTTTGGCCTTCTTTCCCCATGAAATTGTGGGAGATCAACCATTCTCTGACAAACTCCTTACTCAGTTGTTTTTGCTTCTGGCCAGCCTGCTGTCTTTCATCAAAACCATCGGCATAAAAATATCGCGAAGAATCCGGCGTATGCACTTCATCCATCAGGCAGATCTTTTTATCCAGCAGTCCGAATTCGTATTTGGTATCCGCCAGGATAAGGCCGCGCGAAGAGGCTATTTGCCGACCCCGCTCAAACAATTCCAGGGCATACTGACAGAGTTGGTCCCATTCAGCGGCGGTTGCGAGACCCTGCGAAATGATCTCTTCGGCAGAGATATCCTCATCATGACCGGCAGCTGCCTTGGTGGAGGGGGTGATGATGGGGTGGGGGAAGAAGTCATTTTCCTTCAGACCGGGAGCCATTTGAATCCCGCATAGGGTGTTTGATGGCCGGTACGTCCTCCAGGCATGCCCCACAAGATTTCCCCTTACCACCATGTCAATCTTAAAGGGTTTACATTTAAGCCCTGCCGAAACATTGGGCGCAGGTGTGGCCATCAGCCAATTTGGGCAGATGTCACGGGTGGCCGCGAGCATATAAGCCGCAATCTGGTTTAAAACCTGCCCCTTGAAAGGAATGGGTTTAGGAAGAATAACATCAAAAGCCGATATCCTGTCACTGGCTACCATCACCAGGTGATCCGAACCAATGCCATAAACATCCCTAACTTTACCCCTATAGAATGAAGTTTGATGCGAAAACTCAAATGCGCTCATGCCGCTAAAGTAAATCCAACCCTGCACTCAACCAATTTATCAACTTGGTGTTGTTTAATTTTTTTTGGCAAAAGGGTAACTATTCCTAATTTGTCCCATAATTTTCAACCCAACTGAATTAAAAAGACTGCGTATGAAACGACTTGGCAACATGCTGGTTCTGCTGGTGTTGGTCATGTACTCTTCGGTTGCTTTTGCTCAATCCAATGTAATTAATGGTAAAGTGAGGACGGGTTCCAGTGCGTCCCTTGGAAAACTTTCCGTTACTGTTAAGGGTACCCAAAGTGGTACTACTACTGATGAGAATGGCAATTTTGCACTGAGTGTACCCTCCAACACAAAGTATCCTTTCACGCTGGTAATCTCCGGCGTTGGTATCGCCACCCAGGAAGTGGTGGTTAAGTCAATAACAGATGTAATTGATGTAGATGTGGTGGGTACCGCCACCTTATCAGAAGAAATCGTGGTTTCGGCAACCAGAACCCAGACCAGGGCACTGGAGTCACCCGTGACCATTGAAAGGATAGGGATCAATGCCCTCCGTCAGGCACCTGCGGCCAGTTATTACGATGTAATTGGTAACGTAAAGGGTGTTGACCTGGTAGCTTCAAGCCTTACCTTCAAGACAGTTACAACCCGTGGTTTTGCCGGTTCCGGTAACACCCGGTTCAACCAGATCGTGGATGGTATGGATAACCAGGCGCCGGGCCTTAACTTCTCAGTAGGCGCCATCGTAGGTATTACGGAATTGGATGTGGAAAGCATGGAACTGCTTCCCGGTGCCTCCTCGGCCCTTTATGGCCCCGGTGGTATGAACGGTACCTTGTTGATCAACAGCAAGAACCCTTTTAAATATGAAGGATTTTCCTTCCAGTCCAAAGTTGGTATCATGCACGTTGACAATAAACACCGTGCCGCATCGCCTTATTATAACTTTGCAGCCCGCTGGGCGCATAAGGTGTCAGACCGTTTTGCGTTCAAGGTTACCGGTGAATTCATCCAGGCGCAAGACTGGCTTGCTGATGATCAACGAAACTATACCCGTCCATCTGCTGCCAATGGCCTTACCGTAGGTCAGATTGTTCCCGGAACCAGGGATACCGATCCGGCTTATAACGGGGCGAATGCTTATGGCGATGAGACCCTGCTGGATCCAGGCACCAATACGTTTATCCTGAATTCTATTAAGGCACAGGCGCCATTTTTGGGAAATACGATTGACGGCATTATTGCAGCAGGTGTTCCCGGTTTGTCCAGAACTGGTTTCAGGGAAGGCCAGGTAGTTGATCCTAATACCATCAACTTCAAGGTTACCGGTTCTTTGCATTACAAAGTTTCCAGCAATACTGAGCTTATTGTAGCCGGCTATTGGGGAACAGGTAACACGGTGTATACCGGTTCAGATAGGTACTCACTTAAAGACCTG
>JBEISY010000264.1:0-3808 GCA_040375175.1 Chitinophagaceae bacterium | reverse complement strand
GAAAAGGAGAAGAAGTCCATCTAAGTACATTATATCTTATGTCTCCAGCATCCCAAGTTGCATCGTCAGGTTGCTCTTCTACTTTTATAGCATTTTTAAAACCTGCTTTTTCAAAAGCCGACTGCCAGTCGTTGATTCCCTGGATCAGGTAAGAACGCCATTTTTTAGGGGTGGCGGGATCGATATAGTAAACGATGGGCTTTACAGGTTCCACCAGTTCTCCCCGCTTCCATTTTTCCATGTCTTCCGGCCTGGGTTCCAGTTTCCAGCGTACGATGAAATTGGCTTCCTCCACCTTTTGCTGTTCATCAGAATACACCACATAATCGTCAGAGAAATAACCTACCCTGCGGTCTACCAGGCGTTGTGCATAGGGCACCTTGGGCAGCAACAGGAAGGAGGTATTGATCTCCATGGTTACGGCGCCGGCCGCATTGGCAGCGGGGAGGGAAGATGTGGTTGGGAAAGGAGAAGGCACACCGAAAGACGGTGCTGCAGACGATGCGCTGAAGGTTTTCACCGTCCTCACTTCTGTATTAATAGGGTAGCTGCGAATACTTTCGATATAGGAACGATCGGAAGCGAGGCCGCTGAGGCTCATGGAGCGCTTAGCATTGGCACTAAGGGAAACAGGCTGGTTATCCCCTTTCAGGTAGTCTGTCATATCCACCACTACACCCATGGAATCCCGGGACAGGGCCTTGATATCCATGGCAGCAGCAATGGGGTTAACATTAGAGTTCTTCACCGCGCGGCTGATCGGATCAGCTGAGTCCGCCACGGCAATGGTCAGGACCACCCGCATGAAGACCTTATTATCCGGACCTTTTTCAAAGGTGAGAACCTGCTGGTTGGCGAGTTCACCACCGTAGGTACGGCCACCGCCGGCTACTTTGGCGAAACGGGTTACCGCAATGACCTCTCTGCCCAGGATGGAGTCAGGGATCTCGAAATAGTACTTATCATCCACTTTATGGACGGTGAACAGGCCGCGCTGGGTTTTGGCCTTTCCGGTGATCACTTCACCATAAGGCTTTGGTCCTGTGGATGTTCTGGGTCCTCCGGGGGGCATGCCACCGGGAACTGCCGGGGTTGATCCGGGTGTTCCGGGCGCCGGGGCGGGGGCAGGCGTTGGGGCTGGAGTCTGGGGCCTTCGCTGCGCCACGCCATCAACGGAGGCCATGGAAAGGCCCAGAACGATGGGTAGCAATCGAAACAGATACTTCGCAGTCTGCATGTCTTAGATTTTAGGTTGCCGAATGTAGGATTTAGATACCCTCATCAGGCGGTTTTGATAAAAAAAATTTAATAAATGGAAATGGAATTTGAGAATAAACGCATCCCATGCAAAATAGATCGAATCAATGGCGTATGATTTGAAACAATTCTTAACACAAGAATGAAAGGGATATTCACAATGTAAGGGTTAGATGACTTTTTTTTACAAAACTTACTATATTGTGTTCCCTTGATAATTTTTTTAACCCGGGTTGTCTGGTGAAAAATATTTTTAAGTAGAATTGTGACTTCAATAAACAATCACCAAAACGAACATTTAAACTTTTAAAAAACAAACGTCATGGCTGAGACAAAACCGACTGCAACAGCAACTGCTGCGAAAGCAACAACATCTGTACAACCTAAGAAGAGCGGCAATCTTATTTCCATCCTGGCTCCGGTCCTTTGTATTTTGGGTGGTTATGTTATCTGGAGATTTTTCATGGGTGCCGAATCAGGATTCAGCAAGCCAGACCTCGCTGGCGGATTCTGGCCCAAACACCATGGCCCTAAAGGTGAATTCAACAAGATCTATGAAGGTGGTATCATCGTTCCCCTGCTGATCGGTTGCTTCCTGATGGTAATTGTTTTCTCCATTGAGCGCTTCCTGACCATTTCCAAAGCGCAGGGTAATGGAAACATCTCTGAGTTTGTTCGTAAGGTGCAGTATCACCTGGCTAACAAGAATGTTGACGCAGCATTGGCTGAGTGCGACAAACAAAAAGGCTCTGTAGGAAACGTAATGAAGGCTGGTCTTCGCAAGTACAAAGAGATGATCACCAATACCGAGTATGACACTGAACAGAAAGTGCTGGCCATCCAGAAAGAGGTTGAAGAAGCCACGGCACTTGAACTGCCTATGCTCTCCAAAAATCTGGTATTCCTGTCTACCCTGGTATCCCTCGGTACCCTGATTGCCCTGTTGGGTACAGTAATGGGTATGATCCGTTCTTTCTCTTCTCTCGGTGAAGAAGGTGGTGCCGGTGCAGCTGCACAGCTGGCGGTAGGTATCTCTGAGGCCCTGTATAACACGGCCCTGGGTATCGCTACATCATCATTCGCCCTGGTAATGTATAATATCTTCACAACGAAGATCGATTCAATCACTTACGGCATCGATGAGTCTGGTTTCACATTGACCCAGAGCTTCGCTTCTATGTACAAATAATTTTGTGCAAGGATTTATGGAATGATGCAATTGTTGCATCTCATTATCATCTCAAATTGAAGTATTCATGCCAAGTGTTAAAATACCTAAGAAGTCTACAGCAAACGACATGACGCCGTTTGTGGACGTAGCCTTCCTTATCTTAACCTTCTTCATGCTGGCTACCAAGTTTAAGCCGGATGAAGCGGTAGAAGTAACAACGCCTGGTTCAGTGTCTGCGGATGCAGTTCCTGAAAAAGACGTATTTACGGTGACGGTAGATAAGGATGGCCGGGCCTTCGTTTCCATGGATAATCCTGAATTCAGGCAGGTATTGATCGATAACCTGGACAAAACCAGGAGCCTTGGTCTTACCCCCGCCGAAAAGAAGGCGTTCATCAATATCCCGAGTGTGGGTGTTCCATTTGGTCAGCTGAAAGGATTGCTGGCCCTGGATCCCGAACAGCAGAAGAAAGTGGCCCAACCGGGTATCCCTGCTTCTGACTCCACCGGTGGTGAACTGTATTATTGGGTACGTGATGCCCTGGTAGCCTATTCCGGCAGGAAGTTGAACCTGCTGATCAAGGCGGATAACAATACCAAGTATCCCGTATTCAAAAATGTCCTGAATGCGTTCAAAAAGAACGACCAGAACAAGTTTTTGCTGATCACGGCTCCTGAAGATGCGCCTGTGGGTACACCACTGCATCAGACAAGGCAGAATCCGGCACCAGCAGCGAAGAAAGAGTAATTATTATTTAAGTGTTCAAACATTACTGATATGGCAAGTTTAGATACGGGCGATAGCGGTGGCGGCCACAAAAAAGGGCCTGGTGTAAAGAAAGCGAAGAAACTGTCTACAACGGTAGACATGACCCCGATGGTGGATCTGGGCTTCCTGCTCATCACTTTCTTTATCTTCACCACTACCGTGGCATCTCCCACAGCGATGAAGTTTTATTTGCCCAAGGATGTGGATAAACCTGAAGAACAAAACAAGGTTAAGGAATCAGGTGCATTCACCATTATGCTGGGCAAAGCGGATCAGGTGTATTATTACGAAGGGCTGGATCCTACGCAGATCAAGGCTACCAATTTTAAGGGTATTCGGGATGAGATCCTTCGCAAGAAGAAGTCTACTAATCCCGAAGACCTGGTAATGATCATCAAACCCAGTGACGATGCCACGTATAAAAATACGGTGGATATGCTGGACGAGATGGCTATTGCAGAGATCAAAAGGTATGCGATGGTGGATATCAGTCCTACGGAGTATGAAATCCTGAAAGTAACTGAAGCCGCAAACGGAATTAAATAGCATTAACTATGGATCCAAATAAAATTAAAGACGCAGACCTTATCGATATCGTCTTTGAAGGACGG
>JBEISY010000361.1:0-2905 GCA_040375175.1 Chitinophagaceae bacterium | reverse complement strand
ATCTGGATGATGCTGCGCAACACTGGAATCCTGAATTGCAATACATCCATGCCAAACAGCGATGCCTCTTTCTTATACGTATACAAGTATTCAACCTGACAGCCTTTCTCCAGTCCGGGTAGCGCAAAGATGCGTTGTGGACTCCCATCCTCATCGGTAACATCCTTCACGGTTGTAGAGTCAAAATTGATCACCTTACCGGAAGGCAGAATGGTCCTGGCTTTTAACGCCACCATCATCGTTTTGTTGCCGCCGGGGAGATAGATCTTGTTAAACAACTCGATACCCTTATCGTCATTGAGCTGAATGATCTTATGTATGGTTTTGAACAATCCCAGGTTGTTTTCCGCCTCATCCTGAAATTCATAACGCCGTGCATCCAGCAAGAATACTGCTGATTCACGTGCATATGCTGTGTCTACCGCTACAAATGCCGGTTTCTCTTTCCAGGTATCCATGGGTAGCTGCGCCTTCAACGGTGTAAAGGCCAGCAAGGTGAGAATAAGACTAAACAGGAGTTTCATGAGGTTTATTTTTTGATGAGGCTAACGGTTTCTTTGTATTGCGGGAATAGTTGTTCCAGTACTTTGTTCCAATTGGCAAATCCTTCCGGCTGCAGGATCAGGTAGTCGGAAAAGAATTCCTGTGTGTACACCACCTGGTTTCCTTTGTTTACATAAGTGAAATCAAACCCAAATCCATCCTGTTTGTAGGATTTATTGTCAGGAAGATAGTCCACCGTGTATCCTTCAGGGATGTTGAAGATGGTGACAAAACGTTTGGTGAATTTGTAGTTCCACTCCACGGGTATCTTTCTTTTGGGGTAATCGATCTCCTGGTGTTCATATGGCCTGATCAGATTCATATTGATAAAGAGATTCCCCGCCATGTTCTTTCCATAATCCGGTAAGGTGAACGAGCAACTGAATGCTGCTTCGTTTTTACTGAGCGATGTGAAGTTGTATTGAAAACCTTCTGCTGCAAATTTATTGGAAGCCCTTCCGGCGATTTCTTTGCTGTACTTCTCCTTATCCGTTGCACCCATGTACATAAGCCTTGTACGCAGGTCCGTAGCATAATATCCTTTCAGGTAAAGGCGAATATCACCCTTTAGCACCTTGTCTGAAAGTGTCATCACTGTTGTGTCTGCATATAAGTTCTCCTCTTTCGGCACCACCGGCACTTTTACAATTTTATAGTTCGCGGGATCGATGCCAACGAAAGCTTCCTTGCCCTGGATATGGTCTGCCGGAATGCCAAACACACAACTGGGATCTGTTCCATCAAGGAATATATACTGACCGTCTAACTCGAGGGTGCAGATCATATGATTGTCCACCAGTGGCATAGGTGTTTCTTCATAGGTGTAGGGCAATTTCCTGGTGCCGATCCATGTGTAGTATGACTTCAGGCCGGCATAGCGCAACATGACGGTGAGAATGCTGGCCATGTCTTTACAATCCCCGAATCTCCGATGACATACCAGGTTGGCATCGCGAGGGATGAAGCCTTCCATGCCGTCTTCAAACGCCACATACTTGATATTACCCTGCACCCAGCTGTAGATGGCTTCGGCTTTGGCTTTTGCCGATGTTTTTCCTTTGATCAGCGAATCCGTTACGGTACGTAATTCCCCTCCGGTTTCTTTATTGATGTTGCTGACATAACCTGCGTAGAGTCTGTAAAGATCAGCGGGGCTGGAAAGAAAATTGGTCCATTGTCCATTGGATTGTTTCACCTGTTCAATATGGAACACCACATGGGTGCCCCAGTAAGGCCGGTCCGGTGCATCCGGATAGTAGTCTTCGTTCTTGGCGTCTTTTACAGTGAAGGTGTATACCGTTTCATTTTTCTTTTTCTCTTCTTTCACCTTTACCAGGTCTTTGGAAACACCCTTTAACAGGTACCTGAGTTTGATGTTAGGATCGCAACTGATCTTCAGTTCTCCTTGTATAACCGGTACGCCCAGGATGAGGTAGCCAGGGGATAGGAGGTAGGGATTTTCATGTTGTGTTGTGTACTCTACATGTGAGACCGCACCTGCCGTAAGCCCGGGGAAATTAAAGGTGGTTACTTTGGCATCGTCATAAAATATACCTGAACTGGGATTTGTTTTTGTTTTCACATCCGTAGCTTCCAATTGCTTGCCATTGGTTGTAATGGTGTAGGCTTTGTAGTCCAGGAGTTTATGAAATCCGCTGTGGTAGATCCTGCCTTCTTTGCGCATCGCGCCATTCTCTGTCAGGAACAGGAATTCTTCGATATCCCGGGAATTCACCCTTATGGAATCATTTTCAACGAAGATGTTGTACTGGGTGATGTTTTTCAACATCACGTAGTCCTGGTCCGGGAACTTTTTCCGGACATCATCGATGCGTTGGGCAGTAACACGGAATGGGATACAAAGCAATAGCAGTGCTAAAGGTTTCAAAAGGTTGGGTCTCATACGTAAGCGTTACTGTAAACTAATGAAAATAAACGTTTCCAGATCATCGGAAATTGTCTTCGTCAAATTCATCATCGTCCTTATCCGCTTCTCCCAGTCCCAGGTTCAGCATGGACCCCATCAGATCCTTGAACTCAACCCGCGCTTCCAGTACTTTCTTACTGATCAGTGAATAGGAGGCAAGGCCATGCAGTACAAACTCCATCAACAATGCCTGCTCTTTTTCAGTGCCTTGCGGATAATGTTTTTTTACCAGACCAAATAAGCCCTCCACTTTGTAGAGTTGCTGGATCTTATCTGCATCAATCGTATTGAAGGCCATATCAACACTATTGCCTTTATCGAACCAGGCAATGATGGGCCTGAAAGGCTTGTTGTCTGGAGTGTTTGCAGGATTCCTCCGTTTGTTGGTGTCCGGCCGAGGGAAGTATTGAGCAAAAAGCGTCCTCACTGTTTTTT
>JBEISY010000394.1:0-2551 GCA_040375175.1 Chitinophagaceae bacterium | reverse complement strand
GCGACCACTTACCCTCTCTCACGGGTCCAACTGCCTGCTAAGCGCTAGTTGGCTTCGATATCTACCTCTCAGTTTTTCATTCAGGATGTCCGCACTTTGCTGGATCCTGCTGGAAATGGAAGTGTCAGAGAGGTTAGGTGCAACAGCGCTGTCAGGTTTCTTGTTTCTCACAGAGTCTTGTGCACCAGTCTGCAGACAACTCCCTAATCCAATAAGTAACGCAAAAAAATACCTTAGAGATCGGACTTGCATATCCATAAACAGTTGTCTGGTAAATGTAAACCTAATTGATGTTATTCGTAAACAATTCACCCTTCTGAAATCACCCATACTGAAAAGTACCGTTTAGTTAAATCTGCGTAATACCCTTTTCTGGAGCATGCCCGGGGCACTTCCCATCGGGGGATTTACTTTTTCAACCCTCGATGCAAAAGAAACATTTAAGGTGACTGTTACCGGTGTGGATGACCGCGGAAATAAGTTCTTTGGAAAACAGGAAATTGTCCTGAAATGATTAGCTTTTGGGCATGAGAATATCTGCCATTATTTTGTGTTTGTTGTTCAGCCTGGGTGCATTTACCCAACCAGCATGGCGCGACAGTCCATTCATTAAAGTCCGGGAAAATCCCATCATGGGGGCAGACTCCACCTTAACATTCTTTTGCCCCGTCCGTCAACAAACCGTTCGGTGGCAAAAGGCCGATGTTTTTAATCCTGCGGCCGTAGTCAAAGACGGGAAGGTTTATCTTTTGTACCGGGCCGAGGACAACCCCAAAGCGTTCCTGGGCGGTCGAACTTCTCGGATAGGCCTTGCCGTTAGTGAAGACGGGATCCATTTTACCAAACATCCTACACCTGTTTTGTACCCGGCTAATGATGGCTTTGAGCAGATTGACCAGCCCGGTGGTTGTGAAGATCCAAGGGTTGTTTTTTCCGATGAAGGTTGGTATGTGATGGCATATACCAGTTGGAATGGTACAACTGCAAGGTTGAGCATTGCGATGTCAAGGGACCTCATTCATTGGGAAAAGAAAGGACCCGCATTTGCAAAGGCGAGTAGTGGAAAATACATCAACACATGGTCAAAGTCAGGATCGATGATTACCCGATTAGTCAACGGACAACCCGTTGCCATGAAGATCAATGGCAAGTATTGGATGTATTGGGGTGAACACTTTATTAACATGGCATGGTCCACGGACCTATATACCTGGCATCCTTCGGAGGACGCTCATGGCGATCTGGTGAAACTGGTGACAACGAGGCCCGGTTATTTCGACAGTGACCTCACCGAGTGTGGGCCACCGGCAGTACTCACGGACCGAGGGATATTGCTTTTGTATAATGGAAGGAATTCCGATGGGGAAAAAGCGTCATCTGAATTACCGAGGGGGACCTATTCTGTTGGGCAAATCATTTTTGATCCTGCAGATCCTGCTAAAGTATTGGGCCGTTCTGATACACCATTTCTGCGTCCATCATTGCCGCATGAAGTCACAGGTCAGTATGCAGCAGGCACCACCTTTGCCGAGGCGCTGGTATTCTTCAAAGGCCGCTGGTTCCTGTATTATGGCACTGCAGATTCATACGTTGGATTGGCCATTAAATAGTATGTTTCCGATTTCCCTATCTTTGGCGCTCATCCAAATGATAGACAATGCCCGATTTGCAAAACAGGCAGTACCTTGACTTTGAAAGACCAATAAAGGATCTCTACGATCAGATTGATCAGCTTAAGGGAACGGCTGAGAAGAATAAGATCGATTTGACTGATTCCATCCAACAGTTGGAGACAAAGATCCTGGAGAAGCGGGAGGAGATTACTCAGCACCTGACCAATTGGCAAAAGGTGCAACTCAGTCGGCATCCCGACCGGCCTTATACCCTTGCGTATATCAAGCGCATGTGCAGCAACTTTATTGAATTACACGGCGACAGAAACTTTAAAGACGATAAAGCCATTGTAGGCGGTTTTGCGGAATTCAATGGCGAGACGGTCATGATCATCGGACAACAGAAAGGGATCAATACCAAGATGCGCCAACTCAGGAATTTTGGAATGGCGAATCCGGAGGGATATCGAAAAGCACTGCGACTGATGAAGCTTGCAGAGAAGTTCAATAAGCCGGTGATAACATTGGTGGATACACCCGGAGCATACCCGGGTATTGAGGCTGAAGAGCGCGGACAAGGCGAAGCCATTGCCAAGAACATATTTGAAATGCTTCGGTTACGCGTACCCGTGATCTGTGTGATCATTGGGGAAGGTGCCAGTGGCGGAGCAATGGGTATTGGGGTGGGAGACAAGGTGTTCATGATGCAGAATACCTGGTATACGGTTATTTCTCCTGAGAGCTGTAGTTCCATTCTTTGGCGCAGTTGGGATATGAAAGAGAAAGCAGCCGATGAGTTGAAACTTACGGCCGACAATATGCTGAAGTTTGGTTTGGTGGATGGCATCGTGCCTGAACCCTTGGGTGGCTCACATTGGGATTATGACGAAGCCGCGGCTTTGTTGAAAGATTATCTCGCGCCTGTTTTAAAGGAACTC
>JBEISY010000308.1:0-3337 GCA_040375175.1 Chitinophagaceae bacterium | reverse complement strand
AGGAAAAGCAATGAGCTTAACCCCGCGAGAAGGAACCCAATCATAATGATCCCATGGATCACCCGGAAAGCAAGCATGTTATTGCGGATCAATATCAACAATGCCATCACGCCAAGCACAATCAGGGTGATCCTCGTTTCCGATGTCGTAAATATGGAAGCAGAGTCTGCAAAACCCAATTCTCGCCACATATTCCCCATATAGTTGTCTCGTATATCCCGGATGATCGTCAATAAACCATACCCAACTGCAATCATAATTAATCCACCTCTATACTGATTGAATACAGCCGCCCTGTCTTCTTTTGACATACTTACCCTTTCCACACGTTCTTCAATATCAAGTACATCAGGCCCAGGCGCTTTTTCGAGGAAATAGAATAAACCAATTAATGGCACCACAAAAATCAACCCTGTCAGGAAAGGCGCCCAGAACTCTGACACATGAAGATCAATGATCAATAACTTTGCTACAGACCTTGTAAATCCGCCGGCAAAAATAAAACTAACTGCCAGTACGGAGCCGATCATATCAGTAGCCCGTCGGCCTTCTGCGTAGCTAAATACAATTCCCCACATAAATCCAAGGCAAAAGCCGTTGATCATGAATAACAAGGGCGCAAGTACATAAGGCAATAACGCAAACAAAAACAACGCAAGCCAGGCAGTACCAATCAACAAAGCCGCAGCCTTCCATCTTCGCTGCCTTTTCAATGCCGAAATGATCCTGATCCCTGCAAACTTGCTTAGCATGTAACCCACCACCTGGCTAATGATGAGTACTGTCTGCAAGGGTAGGCCCATCAACTGAAAGTCCTGAAAACGCGCTACAGTAAATGGTTTTCTGAATGCATAAACGGAAGTGTATGTCAGAAAAGTAAGTAAGGCGATGTATGCAGCAACAGCTACATGGTTACGGCGTCTGCCCATATCAACGAATATAAGCAGAGAGTTCTGAGAGGCTGTCAATTATATGATCCGGATGGTAGGTTTCCAGCAGGTTGCGGGTATATGCCCCGGTGGTTACACTGACCACCAGTCCACATGCCGCATTTCGACCTTCCAGAACATCCACCTCTGTATCACCAACCTTTACGATCCTGGATGAGTCATCAATACCCAATTGTTCCATGAGTCTGCGGATCATGAAAGGAGCAGGCCTGCCCTGTGGAACTTCGTCGCTGCAAATGGTAGCATCAATCAGGGGATTGTTCTTCCACAAAAGTTTATACAAGATCCCTTCAGTGATATAACGTGTGAAGCCTGTATTGAGCGCAACTTTTATTCCTTTGTGTTGAAGCCATTGGAACGTCTCCTCGGCAAACGCGAGGGGTGACAGATCCTTATCGGCCATATAAAACTGCAACATGGTTTCCTCAAATGCGGTATGTATTTTATCAATCAGCGCTCGATTAGATACAGATGTACTATAACATCGTGAAAGCAATTGCTGAATAGCTTCGATCTTCCGATAACCCATGACTTCATTTACTGCCTCACGGGGAATATCAAACCCCTGTTTCCGGAATGCCGTAATGAAACTATCTGCAACATTTCCTTTGTCAACTACGGTGGTGCCTGCAATGTCAAATACAACCAATGCTGTTCTCATAAATGAAATTAATACCTAAGTTGATGTAGATGTTTCTCCGCCAGTTCCCTGTAAAATGCAAGCGACTGCCCAACTGGCTCAGTCGACTTTGCTTCGTCGTCCCAATAACGCAATTTAATCTTCAGATCACACAATGGATCTTTCTCAAAATCAATGGCCTCTTCATGATTCATTTTCCCCCCCTGAAGATCAAGCGTGGCTTTACTGGCTTCTGACAGCAAATCATAATAGCCAGGATGCTTACACGTGAGATACCTCTTGGCTTCAACATGGCTTTCCACCAGCGAGGCAACCTTCTCGGAAAAACCTGCATCACGCAGAAGATCTGCACCTAGCTTCTCGTGAGAAAAAACGCCGAATCCATCCATATGGTCAACCACGCCTTCAAAAGCAAGTAAATGCCCTAGATCGTGAAAGAATGCAGCAAGAATCACTTCGTCCGGCTGTCCCTCGCTCCTCGCCAGTTCCCCGGCCTGTAACATGTGTTCCAATTGAGATACAGGTTCACCAATGTAATCTTCGCTGCCATGCAACGCATACAAATCGAAAATGTAATCAAGGCTGGTTTTCATACTATTCACTTACATGTAAAAGAAGTCCGGATATAAAAATATCCGGACGTTTTATGACCCAACTACTGCTTATAGTGTAGTTTCTTTGCGAAGTCTACTTTCCCTTCCCCTGCAAAATACCCTTACAAGATGACCAGAATATTACCCTAAGATTATGGAAATGAGCACTTTACCTTAACAAATTTAAACGACTTACAAACTTTATACACTAAATTCTCGTTACTGATAGGGACAATATCAAGAATTAATGATAACTTAACATAAGAAAAAGACCACCCCAAGACTAGGGCGGTCGCTACTCTTTGCTTAAGGAACTATTGTAAAAGATTGAAAATAGACCGGCTTTGTAGCCTGTTTGTTGCCTAAACATTACGAAATGATTAAATCTATTTAGCCCATTGCTCCGCAATCTCGTCATATGTTTTCTATTGATCCAGTTCCTTTCATCCGATGATGTCAGGGCACAGCGATATGTACAACAGGTTGCTTTTGATTGTTTCGGCGACTCGATGACCCATCGGTTTACCCAACCTGTATTCATCGATACCTCCTCACCGGTTTCCCAGGAAGAAATTGAGGCCTATTGCAGGCAAATTCCGGAAGCGTCCTTCGCAGGCCTGGTAAATGAGCTGAAAAAATTCAAGGAGGGTCATAAGCTGGACGACTGGCTTTATTACCAGCTCATCCGAAGAATCGCGGACCAACTGGCACCTAAGTCTGCCAACTATCATTTATATACCATCTACAAATGGTACCTGCTCAAAGCATCCGGTTTTGATGCAATTCTTGCCTATGCGGATGGAACCCTTTTGTTTTATGTGCATTGCGAAGAAAACATTTACAATATTCCCATCAGGAGAGAGACCGGGAAAAACTATGTATGTCTGAATTATCACGACTATGGATTTAAGGTAGATTTTGAGCACAGAAAATTCAATACCCTGCGTACCACACAGGGAGTCAATACCACCGTTTTTTCATATCGCGTGAGTTCTTTGCCTAACACCAGGAACAAGACGGTCACCAAAGATCTTCAGTTTACATATAATGAACATGATTATCATTTCAGGGTTAATCTGAACGGATCTGTTAGCGCTTACTTCAAATATTATCCGGTTACAGACTACGAGAAGCACTTCAATATTCCCATGAGT
>JBEISY010000055.1:0-8587 GCA_040375175.1 Chitinophagaceae bacterium | reverse complement strand
GATACGGATCCAGTTTTTAAACAGGTAAGCCTACCAGACATTTCTAGGACACATATCTCCATAAGTATTGTTGATCAGGAATCCCAGAACGATTTCGTGGGTACCCCTTTGCATGGATCCCAGCAAGTATTTCGAACTGTTGATATCGTAGGCGTAACTCACATTGAATGTGTTCGAGATATTGATCCCCATCATTCCCGCAAACCCTTCATTGAAACGGTAACTGGCACCCAGCCATAGGCGATCCTGGTACTGAACCTTCACATTCACATCGGTATACAATGGCATTGATGCGATGTACCTGAACATGACACTGGGTAAAATCGCTACATCCTCTGTCAGAAAAGCGCGATAGCCTGCTGTAGCAAACAAATGCGGAACTGATGTGGATTTATTCAGCGTTGTATCGTTGAGATAGAACTTAGACGGAATAACCTGCTGCGCAGAGAGGCCCGCAAAATAATTTGCACTGTACAACCACAGACCAACATTCAATTCCGGACTCACTTTATTGTACTCACCCGTTGCATTGGTGATCACGGGGTCAAACGCATTGGCCAATTCAATTTTTGTTCTGTCTATGTTTGTTCCGGAAAGACCGATCCCGAAACCGGCAGATAAATTAGTTTTGGCAGATACGGCCATATGATATGCATATGTACCGGCAGCGTAAATCCGGTTGATATAACCCGTCCGGTAGTTCACAAGGGTAAAGCCAAGTCCATGGTGCGGCTCAGAAGCCGTATACTCTTCCCAATAACGTCTGCCCCTTGGATTCTCGCCCTTCATATCAAATGAAGTGGCCGTAGTCTTCAGATCGGTTTTGCCGATGGGGCCATGAACCGTCGCATAAAAAGTCTGGGGTGCTCCATTGATTCCCACCCATTGCGTGCGCGCACTTAGTTTCAGATCCACATAATTCTCTATCCCGGTGATCGCAGGATTAACGATGTAGTTGTTGAGAATGTATTGTGTATAGTGTGGCCTTTGCTGTGCAGCAAGGTTTAAACTCACCAGCATTACCAGAAAAGACATGAGCAGTTTACCCTTCCTCATTATCTCAAAATTGTTACATACCCGGCCAATTTAGGCCTTCCGTTTTTCGGATCAATCACATAATAATATGTTCCGGCAGGAACCTGCTGCCCTCTGTATGTTCCATCCCAAGGCTGTCCATACCCGGTAGACCGGAACAACAGACTACCCGCCGTGTTATACACTTCAATGACACAGCCCAGGTAAAGATTCAGGCCTTTGATTTCCCAAACATCGTTATAACCATCACCATTGGGTGTGAATGTATTCGGAACAACTAACTTTGGTAAATACCGGACAAAAACCTGGTCCGTTCCGATGCAACCCTTTTCTGTTTCTGCTCTGAAAGTATAGAGAATGTCTCTTCCCGGAGATGTTTGAGGCCTCAGGACATCGGTTCTGTTCAGTCCTTCCGCTGGCGACCATAAGAACTTTGTGGCTATCGGAGTTGCTGTTGCATCCAAATTGACTGAAGTGCCTTCCAAAACAACTTTGTCTGGCCCGGCATCAACCTTTGGAGACTCTGTTACTTCAATCACTGCCTTGGCCGTATCTGCGCACCCACCCTGGCTTTGGGTGATATACTGAATTTCATGCAACCCCTTCCCCGCAGCGGACGGATTGAACAATCCGGCTGTGGTTACGCCAGAACCGAAATATTGCCCACTGAAAACCAAACCGGAAATATCCCTTCCCTGTGTAAACTGAAACGAAGGTGCATTGTCGCAAACTGCTGAGAAAGCATCCAATACCGCATCCGGTGTAGCCAGTAGTTGGATGACCTGCGTTGACTGCCCCTGGCATACCGAACCAGAATAGGCCGTCAATACAATGGTGACTTGCCGTGTTGCCGGCTGTCGGAATACAGGATACCGATGGGTATACAATTTATCAGAAGCCGGCTCTTCATCAATTGTCTGTTGAGAAGGATCACTGATATCCCATCGGATCACCAGCCTCGTAATATTGCCAAAATCAACGATGGATTTATTGCGAATAGACATCGATACATTACTACAGAAATTGCCGCCAATGACTTCAAACCGGGATATTGGGTTGGAGCCATTCACCGTGAACTTTAAGGTGGTGGTATCCATACATCCTTGTGGTGAGGTAATGAACTGCGTAACATCATAGATGCCGGAAGCAGTGTATTTGTGTACGGGATTCTTTCCTGTTCCGTTGCTGCCATCCCCAAAGCTCCAGGCATAGGTTAACGCTGATTGATCAGCCACTTTACTGCTGTCTGTAAAGTTTGCAAAGGCATCGTTCAGGCAAATTTCCGGAAGCACAAAACCGCCAATAGGTTTTGGATAGATCGTCAATGGCCGCGTAACCGTATCACTCAAGCAACCCTGTGTGTTTCGTACACACAGTTTTACCTTGTATTGACCGGTTCTGGGATATGTATAGCTGAAAGGAGAAGTTGCTTGCACCGAGTCGATCTTGCCTTCTCCAAAATCCCAATACCATGTCTTTATGGGCGTGCCTAAAGGCTGGGACAGATCGTTCCATTTCACTTCGCCAAACTGACAAAACGGAGCCTGTTCAATGAAATCTGCTTTTGGCATATTTGCCACCACAATGTCTTTTTCAGTAACAGAAGAAATACAACCGATGTCGGTCACAACCTGCAGGCTTGCCTTATACGTTCCACCGGTGCTGTATCGGATCACCGGATTGGTAGATGTGGATTTTCTTCCGTCACCAAAATCCCAGAAACGCATGATGATCGGTCTGGAACTACTGGCCGTACTGAGGTCCGTAAACCGCATAGAGTCAGCTACACACCCAGAAAACACCGATTGAAAATTTGCCTGTGGCTGATCAAAGATCTGCAGGTCATATTCAATCTCCTGCTCACCGGCACAACCATCAGCGGTAGGATTATTCGCCACCAGTTTAATGGGATAGGTACCCACTGCATCCACCTGGTAAGAACGTTTCAGGATGTATTTATAGATCGTTCTTCCGTTCACCACCCAGGAAGAATCCGGGGTCAGGTTCGTCACAGTTGTATCGTTAAAGAGTCCATTGAATTTCCAGGCAATAGAAACGGGCTTATATGGAAAAGTCATCGAAAATTCCAAGGGAGAACTTTTACAACCCGCAGGAAAACTAACTGTTCCAAATACGTTTCTGATACTTACAAACTGGTACAGGTCTTTCAGGTTTGTGCCTGCAGAGTATCCATAAGACTCAGCATTCCCAAATCCGTATGCGATCGCATTAAAGGGAGTATCGCAGTAAAGATTATGCGTTCCCTGACTGACCGCGATGCGGGCATATGCATAGGCGGGTGCCGCAGGATGCGGAACAAAGCTGGATCCATAGTTCACTCCATCAATCGTAAAGCTGGCGAAGGCTGCCGGATCATTCTTAATGTAGACATTGATGAAGTGCTGATTGATGTTGGTGTTTACAACAGGCTGCATGGCGTTCAGTGTAACCCTGTTGATCGTTTGCTCCACCGGATTCAGGAAGATCATGTCCGGATCACCCTGCCCACTATTTCCACCACAAGCCTGGGTTGTAAAATACTGGGCCACCGCAATGGGCTTGTCTGATTCAACAATGCCGGGTTGATTGGTGATAGGAAGGGTTAAATATTTTCGTCCTGATGACGGATAAACAACACCGTTTACCCGAACATCAGCGTCTGGATCTGATTTTACGACCCTTATAAAATTAAATTGCCCGGAAGGATTGTTACTGTTGACACTTGGCGCAAACAGGTAGGTTTTGCCCCAGGTACTGGTTGGATAGACCTGCTGGTAGAGATTGTCTGAGGAGCCGATCCCATTACACCCGATTGCGATCTTGCTTGCTCCGCTGAATACGGCTATTCTCTTACATCCGGAGCCGTCATTAATGGACCGGATGGTTGACCCGGTTAGATCTATAGAACTCAAAACCTGGTGAACCTGGCCCTGCTGCAACTGGATGGTATCGGGTTTATTGGCCTGCAGCCCGCCCTTTGTATTGGCTGATGGAACGATTTCAACCCTCGTGGTACCCGGGTCCGTGGCAATGACAAAGAAGTATGAGTAAGAATTGGGCTCATTGGAAACCTGGTCGAAATTGATGGAAGTGTACTCCCTGCCCAGGGTGTTGACGGGCAAACACAAAGTGGCACCCGAAATGGCACTGACGTAAATAAAACTATACACCACAATCGGCTTATCTGCCGTCACATGTATTCCGGCATTATAGGTTCCTTCGTCTGGTAGTGCTGCCGCCCTTGGAATCTCAATAGTAGTGATCTGGTTGGCGGTTACCGTGAATGTCTGGGAAAACCCGATACCAGCAATCTCTACTTTGCCCTGGGTACTGACGTCAGAGGTGATGTAAAGCTCCATCTTCTCCGGACAAATCTCGTTATTGCCCTGCCTGACGCAATTGGTGGCCGGCCAGGGTACACTGTTCATCATCCGAATATGGTTGCCATATCCAATCCAGAACTCCTTCCCCTTATTGGAGAAATCTTGAGCATCAGCAGTATGATGCCACAGAAACGCAATTGTTGCAAAGGCAAACAGGTAAATCTTTCTCATGCAGCAGAGCCCGCCAGGCGGAAGATACGCAATATAAGCCTAAAACCCGTTTGGTACATTGGCCTGTTGAAGAAGCTGAGCCGACTGTGGCCCTGCGCAAAACAGCAAATCCATACTACTCACATTAGGAGCAAAGCCATGCCGTTCCTGAAAAACCTGCTGATACTCAGGTAGTCCTGCAACAAATCTATCCTCCTGGTAATTGGATGGCATGGGTTGTTCTATTCTTGGACCTTCTGAAAACAATTCAATATTTTCGACAAATAACGAAAATTTTAGGTGAGTGATTAGCCAGTTGAAGACTATCCCGTTCCACTCATGCAGAAATTCTACCGGCGTATGATACAGGGTTTCCAATGAATGTGCATAAAACTCAAAAAAAGGGGACCGATTATAGGCCGATGTGATCGTTCGCCAGTGAATGGTTTGCCATCGTTGCCTGGCATCTATCCTGACTTGCTCCATAGGCAACTTATTGTCCCTGCCACCAACCAGTGGAACCGACAGTCCCACCAGTCCATTTGCCGTAGGAATGATGCACCTGTTCTGAAAACTCATTTTCCGGAACGGTTCATATAGTAAAATACCAATATGCGACTGTTTAGATAAAATTTTACTTACAGCAACACATGGAAAGTATTGACTTTCAATAAGTAAGATACTTTTTTGATTGGAACTAATATGTGATTCTTTTTCGCTCAATTCCAGGGTTTATTTCACCTGATCTATAACATAATCCACTTGAAATAAATAGTCTTAAACATTTGATAATCTATTATTTAAATCATTTTATACACACTAAATTAATTAGTAATTACTTCGCCGGCTCAATACTAAGTAAATTACCAAACATTTCACGGTTTAAAACACGCAAAAGTCTGACAGTTTTCTCAAACAACGCTAATTTGCTTCCTGAATAGTTTAGCATTGAAACCCCTACTCTTTTTTGTTCTGGTATTGCTGTTCCCTGCAGATCTGTTTAAGGAACCGGATTTTGTAGGTGCCCGGAATTTTAAGTTGGCATCCCTTGGTATAAAGACCTCCACTATCAAAACAGATCTCATCTATTTCAATCCTAATAACTTTGGCCTGAACATGAAATCTGCAGACCTGGATGTATACCTGAATAATCGGTTTGCCGGACATAGTTTGCTGGACACGATGGTTCACGTGCCTGCCAAAGACACATTTTCTGTTCCGGTTTCTGTACAGGTGGATATGAAGAATGTGTTCCCCAATGCACTCGCGATCCTGATGAGTGACTCTATCGACGTCCGGGTGGAAGGGAAAATGAAGGTTGGAAAAGCCGGCATATACATCAATGTCCCAGTTAAGTACCAGGAAAAACACGCCATTCGCAAAGCCTCACCCAAACCACTCCCTCTAAAGCCTACTTCTTAGGATGTTTACAGGTCTTGGGAAGCTTTTTATACGCATCTTCATTAGCGGTAACGTCATCGGCATCATATCCCACATTTGCAATGGCCGCTTTGATGTTTTCGATATTGGTCCGATCCGCGAGATAGGTGACCATGGTGTATTTGCTGCGGGGATACACCACCACTTTAGTGACCCCTTCTTCGTATTTAAGGTATTCTTCGATCCTTAGTTTACACTCCTCACATTGGGCCGTGGGGGTCTGGATCTTTACGGTGATGGGCTTTTTTTGTTGGGCCAGGCTTACCAAAGAAACACCGAGCGCCAGAACAAACAGGAGGAAACCTTTTTTCATATCGATGGATTAGGCCGTCAAATTACTCAAATTCTTACCAGTTTGCCGGATCCTGCCGCCAATTTAACAATGTGTTTTGCAGATCAGCTGTGACCTGACCCTTTTCCACAGCCAACTCAATCAGGTGCTGGTAATTCGTGAGGCTCTTATAAACAATGCCTTTGGAAGCAAATGCCTCATCCGCCTGTTTGAAGCCATAGGTAAAGATAGATACCATACCCACCACCTCGAGTCCGGCACTGCGAACCACATCAACTACCTCCAGACTGCTCTTGCCGGTGGAGATCAGGTCCTCGATGATCAGGACTTTCTGTCCCGCTTTGTAATACCCTTCGATCTGGTTCCCCAGTCCATGATCCTTGGGTTTGGGTCGCACATAGATGTATGGGAGTTTCAACTGGTCAGCGGCCATCGCCCCCCAGGCGATACCAGCGGTAGCCACCCCAGCCAGAAGTTCCGCCTCAGGGAAGTCCTCGAAAATGACATTGCACATTTCACTCTTGATGAAATCGCGGATATAAGGGAAGCCAAGTACTTTCCTGTTGTCGCAATAAATTGGACTCCGCCATCCCGAAGCCCAGGTAAATGGCTTCTCCGGACTCAGTCTAATCGCTTCAACTTGCAGGAGTTTTTCGGCCACGGCTCTTTCGTTGGTCATTTTCGTTTTCTTTGTGGGTGCAAAGATAAACCCACCTCCCATGCGGTATAAAATTTATTTCGGAGACGCACCTCTTTTTTTGACCGACGAACTTGATGCGGAGATGCAGGAGATCATGCATCATGATGATGGGGTCTACATGGATGAATTGTCTACACCCGCTATTAAATCCATGATCCATGAAATGAAAAATCCTCAACATCATGCAGGTGTTTTTTATCACGCCAATCTCGAAGAACTGAAAAAAATATTCTGGAAACAATTCACCATCATCAAAGCTGCGGGTGGCCTGGTTGACAACGATAAGGGTGAGCTACTCATGATCTTTCGAAGAGGGAAATGGGATCTTCCAAAAGGGAAACTCGACGAAGGTGAAACCCTTGAAACCTGTGCGGTTAGAGAAGTTGAAGAAGAAACCGGGGTCCGCAACACCATACTGGAGCAGCCGTTTGCCACCACTTATCATGTGTATGATGAATTCGGCAAGCATATCCTTAAAGAATCTTATTGGTACACGATGACATCGCAAGGTAACCAGGAACCCGTAGCGCAGGCTGAAGAGCAGATCACCGCTATTGCATGGGCAGGTAAAAACGAGGCTGCGGATTTATTGAACAATACCTATCCGCTGGTCAGGGACCTTATCGCTTTGTATTGGAACGATGAAATGGATCAGGGCTGACCAGCCTTCTACTGCTTGATCCTCACATCAAACACGAAGTCTTCCACGGAAATCAATTTCACTTGTTTGAACTGAGCGTGAAGAGGATTAATCAGGAAGTTGAACTCTTTCGGGATAACGGTGGAGGGTACCCGAATAATCAGATCCTTTTGCGCAGACAGCAGTTTCCCGCCCAGATCTCTTGTTGATGCCGGCGAGGGCCATCGGTTCCAGTCGCCAGGAAGATCCTGTACGGCTAGATCCCGAAAACTGTCCGGGATCTTCAGGGTTGCAATCGACAAAGCCCTGGGAAGTTCATCGATGTTTACATGAACAGAAAACTCGAGTACGGCCAGGCTGATGGATGCTGCCGTATACAGACAGGGAATCCCTTTCGGGTTCCATCTGCCGCCATAAAGCCTTGCTCCCTCACCGCTGAGGTCATCGGCAAATTTTGTTCTGCTGATTCTGTAAACAAGCATGGAGATGTTATGAATAAACGCCGTAGGCGATACGACCAATCAGGTTGCGAACTTCTTCCCGACCAAAACTGGTATGAAGCATATCAAAGGGAGACTTACCATTCAACGCGCGTAAGGGCGACTGCAGCCAATGCCTGAACCGTGCTTTATCTTCAAATACTTCAAGGCCATATGAAAAGATATCTGCGAGAACAACGATTTTATCACTGATATCCGTATTGAAGCGATCCGGAGATTTTTTATTGATCAGCGTTGCGCGGGCAACATTCAACACCTGGGCGAGTTGGTCATAATCAAGGCCTGCCATCGCCTTCAATGCTTCGAGACTGTCTTTGGAGATTCCTTTCTCCACCAGGGCCAGTTTCTCCATCAGGGACAACTGGTTCTCTGGGCGTTTGACAACCTTTAAAATAGAAGAATCAGGTTTGCTGGCATACAAAACAACTGGCTCCTGAACCTCATTTT
>JBEISY010000070.1:0-7586 GCA_040375175.1 Chitinophagaceae bacterium | reverse complement strand
GCCGTTTGCATGCGATAGGCCATTTCATATTGCTGGATCTTATTCTTCACTTCGGGATCGCCATAATCGTTAAAGGCCATTTCATTTAAAGCGCCCAGTTTGTCCAGCATCGCTCTCCTGTCCATCCGGTCTTGCCCTTCAGGATCCTTGAGATATAACACGGGATCATCCCCACTGCTGAATACCACGCCCTGGTGCATGCTGTCCAGGAATCCATTTGTCCATAGTTTGGAATAAACCCCCTGGCCATTGCCCCTTCCTTTACTCAGCAATACACTGAATGCAGGCAGATTCTGGTTCTCACTGCCGAGGCCATAACTCATCCAAGCACCCATGCTGGGGCGGTTGCCCTGCTGCGCACCGGTCTGGAAAAAAGTGAGTGCCGGATCATGGTTGATGGCATCAGTATGCACCGTTCTGATGATACAGAGCTCGTCAACAATAGAGGCCATCCGTGGGAACAATTCAGAAACCCATGCACCCGACTGACCGTACTGTGCAAATTTGAATTTGGAACCCACCAGCGGAAATTTGTCCTGGTTAGAGGTCATCCCGGTGAGTCGCTGCCCCATGCGGATGGATGCGGGCAGATCCTTGCCTTGCATCTCATTCAATAGCGGCTTATAGTCAAAACTTTCTAACTGTGAAGGTGCGCCATTCTGAAAAAGATAGATGATTCGCTTGGCCTTGGGTGCAAAATGGGGGAGGCCGATGGGCAGTGCATTTTCTGCTTCTACTTTGCCTTTAAAGAGCCCGGGTACCAGTAAGGAACCCAATCCGATGCTGCCCAGGCCCAGGCCGGCAGAAGCCAGGAATTTTCTCCTGCTCACATTGAGGCGATGTCTGTTCAGGTCTTCCTGCATCTAGTTTTTATTTTGACTTTCGTCCATATTGTAAATGGTATGAATCACCTGCATCAACGCAGCCGTAGCTGCGGGATCAGGTGTGGGCAATTGTTTATACTCCCCTTGCGACAGCATTCGCTTCACCTTCTCAGGCTGCTTCTTAAAATTAACCAACAACTCTTCATAATACTCTTCCAACACAGCAAGCTCCTTAGAACTTGGCCTCCTACACGCAATTAATCTGAACGCCGTTTCAATCGGGTTTCTTCCACCTTGCACCTTCAACCTTCCACCTTCTAATTTCTGCCCCAGCACCCGTGCTGCTTCCAACACCTGCGGATCATTCAGCATCACCAAACTCTGCAACGGCGTACTCGTCCGCAGTCTCCGCACTTCACACTGGTCTCGGTTTGATGCGTCAAACACCAGCATCGCCGGCGGTGGTACGGTGCGCTTAATGAAGGTGTACATCGTTCTGCGATATAAACTGTCGCCATGGTCCTGCACATATTTCTGCAGCTGGCCGCGGCCCGATGTACTCGCTTCCCAAATACCCCTCGGTTGATAAGGCTTTACACTCGGTCCGCCGATGGTGCGTACCAACAAGCCACTGCTGGCCAGCACAAGATCCCTTTGCTCTTCTGCGGTTAGCCTTGTCCGTGAGTAGCGCGATAAATAAATATTCTCCGGATCGATCTGCCTTCTTCTATTGCCTCCCCCTAAAATCTCCCCCTGCATTCCGCCTTCCCCTGCCACCTGTTTATACGTGCTGCTCATCACAATCTGCTTCACTAATCTTTTAACATCCCACCCATGTTCCATGAAATCCGCCGCAAGCCAATCCAGCAACTCCGGATGACTGGGCAGTTCTCCCTGCATACCAAAATCACCGGAGGTCTTCACCAATCCTTTCCCAAAAAACTCCTGCCAGACGCGGTTCACAAAAACCCTTGCTGTGAGTGGATGTTTTTTCGAGAATAGCCAGCGGGCAAGACCCAATCGGTTATTAGGGTATTGGTTACTGTCGAAGGGAAGTACTGCCTTCGGCGTATTAAAGACCACCGTGTCCGCCGGTTGATCGTACGCGCCCCGTTTCAACAAACGGGTTGCCCGCCTTTTTACAGTGTCTTTCATGATCATCACCGTCACCGCAGCCGTATCCGTTTTGTGGATGAACTGTAACACTGAATCTACCTCTTTCGAAGTGATTTTCATGTTTGGCGGATCGCCGAGAGAGGCAACGGTGATATCGCCAAAAAATCCTTTCTCATCTACCTGGTTGAAAAATGCGAATGTGCTGTAGTAGTCTTTCTGAGAAATGGGATCGTATTTGTGATCATGGCATTTGGCACATTCGTATGTCAATGCCAGAAAGGCCTTGCCAAAAGTATTGGTGCGGTCGGTCACATATTCAATCCGATATTCCTCCGGTATCACACCGCCTTCCTGCGTGATCTTGTGGTTGCGATTAAATCCAGAAGCCAGTTTTTGTTCCAGGGTGGCATTGGGGAGCAGATCCCCGGCCAGCTGCCAGGTCACAAACTGCTCATATGAATAATTTTTATTGAAGGCATGGATCACCCACTCCCGCCAGGGCCACATTGTTCTTAATCCATCGTCCTGGTATCCATGGGAGTCGGCATACCGCGCAAGGTCCAGCCAGCTGACGGCCATTTTTTCACCGTATTGCGGTGAGGCCAAGAGTTGATCTACCACTTGCTCATAAGAAAGGGCAGAGCCCTTGGTTGTAAAGCTATCCTGTAGAGAGAGGGCAGGGGGCAGACCGGTCAGGTCAATGGAAACACGTTTCAGTAGTCTTTCCTTGTCCGCTTCTTCACTCGGCTTAAGTCCTTTTTGGGTCATCGCGGCCAAAAGAAATACATCGATCTCATTCTTCACCCAGTCCTTATTGGATACCGCAGGCAGCGCAGGTTTTATGGGCGGGATAAAGGCCCAGTGGGGCTTGAATTTGGCGCCTTGTTTGATCCATTTCGCGATCAACCGTATTTCACGAGGTTGAAGGTGGAGGTTGGAAGATGGAGGAGGCATTAGGATAGAGGTATCTGTAGCGCTAATCCGCTGGTAGAGGGCAGAGGCGATGGGGTCAGTGGGCACAATGACGTGTCCTTTTGGGTCATCCTTCAGCGCGGCATAGGCGCCATCTTCCGTATCTAATCGCAGATCTGCTTCCCGCTTATTCGCATCGGGGCCATGGCATTTATAGCACCGGTCGCTCAGGATGGGCCGGATATGGTAGTTGTAATCCACCACCTCGGGAAGACCCTCCGGGTCAGCAACCGCGGCCTGCCTGTTGAAGACAAAGAAAGCCGCCGCAGCCAACAGGAGTAGCAGGGGTAGTACTAGCAAGAACAATCGTTTTTTATATAACCTTATCGGACGGGCCATCGGTAAATTATCTACAACAATTTAGGTATTATGGGGATGATAACGATCATTCGTTCATGAAACATTCATACAGATATGGGGTAGATTATTTTATGAAAGTTTGTATACATTTATAGAGGTTCAGACCCTTGAGAATTCCCACCTCTATATTCTTAACCGTTTAAACTTTCTCCCATGGTTCAGACAGATCTCACACAGCTTAACCGGGAGTGCAACTCCTGGAGGGACACACTCAGAACTTACCGTACAGACCTCAGTTCTTTCAAGACACAATTGCAGGACATTGTCAACAAGCCGATTCCCCGATCGGAACTCGCACAGGTAGAACACATCGATAACCAGATCGATATCCAGCTGAAGAACATCAACCAGCTCAAGCACGAAATCAAGGACCATGAACGCAATGCAGCATGGGAACTGGGCCGGCCTTCCGGAGCGGTCAGTGAAGCTACATTGACGCATCATGAAGCGCTCCAGGACAGGTACGAAGTGCTGGAACATACGCTCAGCGAGCTGAAGAATGAGTTCACCTCATTTGCGCAGAAGCTGGGATAGTATCTTCTCACATATTAAAACGATTGTCATGGCAGATTTTGATACCACTCATGTCAAAAATATTGTCTTGCTCGGTCATGCAGGTACCGGTAAGACAACCTTAGCGGAATGCATGTTGTATGAGGCAGGACTCATCAACAGGCGCGGCACCATTCAGGAAAGAAATACGACCGGTGATTACCATCCGCTCGAGCAGGAGCGAGGCAACACCATCTTCTCTAAATTGATGTACACCACCTGGAAGGGCTATAAGATCAATATCATCGATACCCCAGGCTTTGATGATTTCTCCGGTGAAGTCATTGCTGCACTTCGGGTAGCCGACACCGGTATATTGCTACTTGATGCCCAACATGGCGTACAAGTAGGTACAGATATTATTTGGGATTACACGGAACAGTTTAAGACGCCCACCGTCATCGCCGTGAATAAACTGGACGATGAGAAAGCTGATTTCGACAGAACCGTACAACAGGCGAAAGATCATTTTGGTGCCAGCGTTACCGTGGTGCAATATCCACTGAACCAGGGACCGGAATTCAATGCCATCATAGACGTGTTGAAGATGACAATGTACAAATTTCCAAAGGAAGGTGGTAAGCCTGAAAAGCTCCCGATTCCCGAGGAAGAACGCGAACGCGCCAATCAGCTGCATCTGCAGTTGGTGGAAGCGGTGGCGGTGAATGATGAAACCTTGATGGAACATTATCTCGACAAAGGCGAACTTGATGAAGATGAAATGCGCGAGGGCCTGAAGCGCAGTTTGATCCATCATGATTTATTTCCGGTGTTTTGTTTATCTGCAGCGCGTGATATGGGCAGTGGCAGGCTGATGGGATTCATTGATAATGTTTGCCCCAGTGCCAATGAGATGCCTGCACAGAAAACCGTGCAGGGGGATTATCTGACCTGCGACGCAAATGGACCGGCATGTATTTTTATTTACAAGACCACGGCAGAAATGCATGTGGGTGAACTCAGCTATTTCAAAGTGTATTCCGGCACCGTGAAAGCAGGTATGGAACTCGTGAATGAAAACACGGGCGTGTCAGAGAAACTCAACCAGCTCTTTGTGGTGGAAGGCAATAAACGCACACCGGTGAGTGAACTGGTGGCCGGAGATATTGGCGCCACGCTGAAACTAAGGAACACGCACGTCAACAACACCCTTCATGTAAAGGGTCAACATGCGGAGTTGGAACCCATCGTTTTTCCTCCACCGAATATGACGGTTGCGATTGATCCCGTGAATAAAGGGGACGAAGAAAAACTCGCACAGGCATTGCATGCACTTCGTGAAGAAGATCCAACTTTGATCATTGAAGTATCGCCGGAATTGCATCAGACCCTGATCAGAAGTCTCGGCGAGATGCATTTGGCAGTAGCGAAATGGAAGATTGAGAACCAGCATAAGGTGGAAGTGAAATTCTCCCGGCCGCGCATTCCCTATCGGGAAACCATTCGCAAACCTGCCGAATCCAACTATCGGCACAAAAAACAATCCGGCGGCTCAGGTCAGTTCGGGGAAGTGTATATCCGCATTGAACCACATTATGCCGGTATGCCTGATCCTGAAGGTTTGAATGTAAGAAGCAGAGAGGAGCATGTGTTACCCTGGGGCGGAAAACTTGTTTATTATAATTGTATTGTGGGTGGCGCCATTGATACAAGATTCATACCTTCGATCCTGAAAGGCGTGATGGAAAGGATGCAAAACGGTCCACTCACCGGCTCTTATGTCCGCGATGTGCGCGTGAGCGTGTATGACGGCAAGATGCACCCGGTAGACAGCAACGATATCTCTTTCAAGATCGCCGGGATGATGGCTTTCAAGCAGGCCTTTGAACAAGCGGATCCATTGTTGCTGGAACCGATCTATCAGGTAGACGTGTTATGTCCTGATGATTTAACCGGCTCTGTGATTGGTGATCTGCAAAGCAGGCGCGCGATGTTGGAAGGCATGGGTGTAGAAGGTCATTTCCAAAAGATTACTGCGAAGGTTCCATTGGCAGAGCTGGATGATTATTCCTCTTCGCTCAGATCCATGAGCCAGGGCAGGGCGAAGTTCCGGATGCAGTTCAATGAGTATCTGCCGGTACCGTTTGAGTTGCAAAGGAAGCTGGCTGATGAACATGGACGAAATGTTAAGGAAGAAGTATGAAGATAAAGGGAGAAGTATTTAGGAGCAGAAAGATGGTTGCCGTCTTTCTGCTGTTTTTTAGTATGACAGTGAACGCACAATTGCCCAATTTTGATCTGTATCCGGTGTATAACGGCAAGGACCTCGGGTTGACCTACCGGAGGGGTTCATCGTTTTTCAGGATCTGGAGTCCGCCCGCGGAGCAGGCTGAGCTGGTGTTGTATGATAAGGCGCTGGGTGGTGAAGCCATGCAGCGTTTTGAAATGCGCCGCGCAGAACCAGGCACTTGGACGGTGACGGCGGGTGGCGATCTGCGTGGAAAATTCTACGCGTTCCGGGTGATGATCAATGGGAAGTGGCATAATGAAGTGCCGGACCCTTATGCGAAAGCGGTGGGTGTGAATGGCAGACGTGCCATGGTGGTGGACCTTGCGGAGAGTAATCCCGAGGGCTGGGCCTTGGATAAATCACCCGTGACGGTGAATCCTGTGGATGCGGTGGTGTATGAACTGCATGTGCGAGATGCTTCCATTTACAAGGGTTCAGGGATTAGGAATAAGGGTTTATTCCTTGGACTAACGGAGACGGGTACCCGAAATGCAGCGGGCTTGAGTACCGGCCTGGATCATCTCCGTGAATTGGGGGTTACCCATGTGCACCTGATGCCTTCTTATGATTTCTTTACGGTGGATGAAACAAGACCGGATAAGCCGCAGTACAACTGGGGTTATGATCCGCTGAACTATAATGTGCCCGAGGGGTCGTATGCCACCAATGCCGAAGACGGGTTAACGAGGATTCGCGAATTCAAGCAGTTGGTGAAGACCCTGCATGATAATGGGATCAAGGTGGTGATGGATGTGGTGTATAACCATACGATGTTGACTGAAGACAGTTGGTTCAATCAATTGGTGCCAGGTTATTATTACCGGCAGGATGCGAAGGGAAATTTTTCCAATGCTACGGCCTGTAACAATGAGACGGCCAGTGAGCGACCGATGTTCCGGAAGTTCATGATCGAGAGTGTGCAGTACTGGGTGGAGCAATACCATGTGGATGGGTTTCGGTTTGATCTGATGGGCGTGCATGATATTGTAACGATGAATATGATTTCCGATGAGCTGCATCGTTTGAAGCCGGATATCTTGCTGTATGGCGAGGGCTGGACGGCGGGAGCGTCGCCTTTATCGGAGGGAATGCGGGCCGTGAAGAAGAATGCGGCGCAGTTGCGGAACATTGCCGTATTCAGCGATGACCTGCGGGACGGCATCAAGGGCTCGGTGTTTGAGCATGCCGATAGGGGATTTGCGAGTGGAAAGGCTGGGATGGAGGAGAGTATTAAGTTTGGCGTGGTGGGAGCGATGAAGCATTCGCAAGTTGACTACTCACGCGTAAACTATTCCAGAGAGCCGTATGCGGCCTATCCGGCGAATGTGGTGAGTTACTGTGAGTGTCATGATAATCATTGTTTATGGGACAAGCTGGCGATATCTGCGTCGGACCGTTCCGAGGCCGAGCGCAAGGAGATGCATAAGCTGGCGCTGGGGATCACGTTGACATCGCAGGGGATCAGTTTTCTGCATGCGGGTACGGAATTTCTACGGACGAAGTTTGGGGTGGAGAACTCTTTTGAATCCGGG
>JBEISY010000366.1:0-2874 GCA_040375175.1 Chitinophagaceae bacterium | reverse complement strand
GGATGCGAACGGCAAAAGCGTGGATAAGTCGCTCTTTGGTCTTCCGAAGGAAAGTGATTGGGTGCTATATGCACCTTATACGGATAAGACTCTCATGCGGAATGTACTGGCTTATCAGTTAAGCAGAGATCTCGGTCATTGGAGCGCGCATTGTAAGATGGTGGAAGTGGTGATCAACGGAGATTATCGCGGCGTGTATGTATTTATGGAACGGATCAAACGCAATGCAGGCCGTGTGAATATTCCGAAGATGGCCAAGACCGATATCAGTGGGGATGCGGTCACGGGTGGCTATATTTTTAGTCTCGATAAAGAACCCAATGGATGGTTCTCGAAATACGCCACACCCAATTCCACCAACAGCGCAAAGCGACAATACAGTTACGTATACCCGAAAGCAGAGGATATGGTGCCGCAACAAAAGGCCTATCTGGAAGCATATGTTGATAGTTTTGAAAATGTATTGGCATCGGCCCAATACCAGGATCCCAGCAATGGCGTACGTAAGTTCGCAAACCTCAACAGTTTCATGGATTATTTCATCGTCAATGAAGTGAGCCGAAATGTGGATGGTTACCGGTTGAGTACCTACATGTATAAAGACCGAACGTCAACGGATAAACGAATTGTGATGGGTCCCGTGTGGGATTATGATCTTGCTTTTCGCAATGCCAATTACTGCAATGGCAGTGATACCCGCGGCTGGGCCTACCAGTTCAATACGGTTTGCCCCGGTGATGGTGCGGGACTGATTCCTTTCTGGTGGAACCGTTTGATGACGGATACCGCGTTTGTAGGGAGTTTGCGTTGCCGATGGAAATCGTCCCGGCAAACCATTCTCAGTGATACAAGAATGGTAGCGTATACAGACAGCATGAGTAATCTTTTGAATGAAGCACAACAACGGCATTTCAAGCGCTGGCCCATTCTTGGCCAATATGTATGGCCCAATCCCAATCCGATTCCAACTTCATACGCGGGTGAACTCAGTACACTGAAAGACTGGTTACGCAACAGGTTAAATTGGATCGATGAGAACCTGCCTGATGCAGGTGCCTGTGCAGATTTTGCAAACATAACAGCGAACCTGAGTTTTGCGGTGTATCCCAATCCCATTGGCAACCATGCAGAGATCACTGTGACGGCGAAACTGGAGCAACAGATCACCCTGCATGTGGTGGATGCTACAGGCAGTTTTGTGCAACAGCAAACCCAAAATATACCCCGAGGCATTACGAAGATCAAGCTTAATAGTGCAAGCTGGGGCAGTGGAGTGTTTATGGTAGAGTTGAGGAACAGGAATCAGGAAGGTGGGATTGTGAAAGTGGTCATGTAAAATTGAAGAGTAAAAATGCTATTGGATTATTTTTACCTTTTACATCTAAATTTTTACTTTGTATAGAAAGCTCCACTCCAGCGAACTAGAACGCAAGTCCATCGATGAATTCCATCGGTCGGAAAAGATTCCTGTGATCATCATATTGGATAATGTGCGAAGCATGAACAATGTAGGTTCTGTGTTTCGTACGGCAGATGCGTTTTTGCTTGAGGGCATTGTGCTGTGTGGATACACTCCGCGGCCGCCGCATCGCGATATTCAAAAGACTGCCCTTGGGGCTACGGAGACAGTGCGCTGGGAGTATGAAGAAAATATTGTAACCGCTATTCAAAGGCTCAAGGGTTTAGGGTTTAGGGTTTGTGCCGTTGAGCAAACGGAAGGGAGTACATCACTGATGGATTGGTCAGTTCAACCAGAAGAGAAATGGGCGCTGATCCTTGGTAATGAAGTGGAGGGTGTGCAAGATGCCGCGCTCGCGCTTTGTGATGCCGTAATTGAGATCCCCCAAAGTGGAATGAAACACTCGCTTAACATCTCTGTTGCCGCCGGTATTGTGTTCTGGGAGCTGTATAAAAGGTATCGTTAGATATGTACGTTATTATGTACATAATTTTGTACATTTGCTACGGAGGTCTACAATATGCAGGCAATTACCATCTCGCAATTACGGGCCAATATCAAGAAGTATTTTGATGACGTGAGTTTATCGGATGACGTGATCATCATTCCCCGCACCAACGAAGAAGATGCGGTTGTGCTCATGTCAATCAATGAATATAATTCTCTTCAGGAGACGGCCCATCTTTTGTCCACCGCAAAGAACCGTCAAAGATTGCAGGAGTCGATCCAGCAGGTTGAACAGCGGAAAACCAAATCCTATTCCATGAAGGATCTGGAAAAAACAAAGGCTACCAAGTGAATCTGGTATTCACCAACAATGCCTGGGAGGACTTTGGGTATTGGCTGGATCACGACAAAGAAATGGCCGAGAAGATCCGTGCATTGTTGAAAGATATCGTCAGAAATCCGTTTCAAGGCTTGGGGAAACCCGAGCCGTTGAAGTATGACCTGAAAGGATATTGGTCCAGGCGTATCTCCGGTGAGCATCGACTGGTTTACAAGATCGAAGGGGAGAAGAAGTTGCAGTACTGTATCATTATTCAGTGCAGGTTTCATTATGATTAAATGCATCCCTGCCGAAGTCATACCTTTGTGGCGTCATGATCAAGAACTATTTATCGCTTGTCAAGTTTTCACATACCATCTTTGCGCTGCCCTTTGCGTTGATCGGATTTTTCATCGGACTTTTTTATAAACAATACGGCGAGATCCCTTTTGCAGGGAGGCCCACAGGCATTTTTGAGGAAGAGAATTTCCCATCTATAGCCTCCCCCTCAACCCTCACCCTGTTCCTTCTCGTGTTGGGCTGTATGGTGACGGCACGAAGTGCGGCCATGGCCTTCAACCGGTATCTGGATCGCAAGTACGATGCACTGAATCCGCGCACAGCCATCCGTGAAATTCCGAAGGGCATT
>JBEISY010000445.1:0-2076 GCA_040375175.1 Chitinophagaceae bacterium | reverse complement strand
TTGGCGAGTAGCTGGGACATGGCGATGATTGAGAAAACAGCAAGAACTGCTGCATTGGAAGCTACTGCAGATGGCATGAACTGGACCTTCTCGCCAATGGTAGACATCGCCCGCGATCCGCGCTGGGGCCGCGTTTCCGAAGGATCCGGTGAAGACCCTTTCCTCGGCTCAGCTATTGCCCGTGCGATGGTGAAAGGCTACCAAGGCAAGAGCCTCGCAGATAAAACAACCCTGATGGCCTGCGTAAAACATTTTGCTCTTTATGGCGCAGCAGAAGCCGGAAGGGATTACAACACCACGGACATGAGTCGGCTCCGCATGTATGAAACCTATCTTCCCCCATACAAAGCCGCACTGGATGCTGGTGCAGGAAGTATCATGACTTCGTTTAATGAGATCGATGGGGTACCCGCAACGGTAAATCGCTGGCTGATCAATGACGTGCTTCGCAAGGAATGGGACTTTAAGGGGTTTGTAGTAACAGACTATACTTCCATCAATGAAGTGATTGACCATGGTGTGGGCGATCTGCAGACCGTATCTGCCCTTGCCCTGAAAGCCGGCGTGGATATGGATATGGTGGGCGAAGGTTTTCTCACCACATTAAAAAAGTCACTGGCAGAAGGCAAGGTTACCCAGAAAGAAATCGACGATGCCTGCAGACGTATCCTGGAAGCAAAATACAAACTCGGCTTGTTTGAAGACCCTTATCGTTACCTGGATGCCACTCGTGCAAAAAACGAAGTGCATAGTGCAGATAAGATCGCTGCGGCACGTGAGTTTGCCCAGCGCTCTATGGTATTGCTGAAAAACAACAACAACTTTTTGCCGCTGAAAAAATCCGGCACCATCGCGGTGGTAGGTCCATTGGCCAATTATGGCAAAGACATGATGGGTACCTGGTCCGTAGGCGGAATGGCTGACCATGGTGTCTCTGTGGTAAAAGGTCTTACAGACGCAGCAGGAAGCAATGCGTCTATTGTATACGCCCGCGGTGCCAATCTTACAGAAGATACCAACCTGCTCAAGAATGTGAGCGTGTTTGGTAAACAATACGAAAAAGGCGATCCACAGCAGTTGCTGACCGAAGCCCTTGCTGCTGCAAGCAAAGCCGATGTGGTGGTGGCCGTACTGGGTGAGAGCTCCGAGTTCACAGGAGAGGCAGCGAGCAGGTCAGACATCAGTATTCCTGAAAGCCAGCGCAACCTGCTTGAAGCATTGGTAAAAACAGGTAAGCCAGTTGTTCTTGTTTTGTTGGCCGGCAGACCACTTACCATTGAAAAAGAATCACAAGTCGCAAATTCAATTTTACTCGCGTGGTTTGGTGGTGATGAAACCGGCAATGCCGTTGCTGATCTTCTTTTTGGGGCATACAATCCATCCGGCAAATTACCAATGACATTCCCCCGTAACGTTGGACAAATTCCGATCTACTATTCCGTCAAGCGTACCGGCAGGCCACAAGGCGACGGAGCCACTGCCAAGTTCCGATCCAACTACCTCGATGTGCCCAATACGCCGCTGTATGCTTTTGGATATGGTCTTAGCTACACGCAGTTTAGTTATGGCGATGTGAGTCTTAGCAATGGCACCATCTCCAAAGGACAATCTACTAAAGCCAGGATAACGGTTACGAATAGTGGCAATTATGATGGCGAAGAAGTGGTGCAGCTGTATATCCATGATGTGTATGCCTCTGTGACGCAGCCCGTGAAAAAAATGATCGGCTTTCAGAAGATCGCTCTTAAAAAAGGAGAAAGCAAAGTGGTGGAGTTTACGATCGCTGAAGATGATCTGAAGTTTTATAACAATAATCTGCAGCGGGTTTCAGAGGCAGGAGAGTTTACGGTGTTTATTGGGACGAGTTCTGATAATGTGAAGAGCACTAAGCTGGTGCTAAAGTGACAATCTATCATTCAGTAATTCAGTCATTCAGGAAATCTGAAGTGGAGACCTGAAATCCTGAAGCGGATCCTTGATTCCAGGTCTCTA
This sequence comes from Chitinophagaceae bacterium, assembly GCA_040375175.1. Lineage (GTDB taxonomy): Bacteria > Bacteroidota > Bacteroidia > Chitinophagales > Chitinophagaceae > Pollutibacter. The sequence continues at coordinate 84 of JBEISY010000445.1, read as the reverse complement.
CTTCAGATTTCCTGAATGACTGTATTACTGTATGTCAGTATTCCAATCATAGCTCCTCAGAACTTTGCGGAATTTGATCATACT
>JBEISY010000169.1:0-4951 GCA_040375175.1 Chitinophagaceae bacterium | reverse complement strand
AGGGTTTAGGGGGAGGATTTAGTTTTGAATATTGACTTTTTTGAAACCATGATAACAAACGCGGAAGACATCAAGCTGCTCAATGAGCGCATTCAGCAGGCGGCAGGATTTGTAGAAAGGATAGAATCTGAAATTTCCAGGGTGATCGTTGGCCAGCATTATATGGTCAGCAGGTTGCTGGTAGGACTGCTCAGCAATGGGCACGTGCTATTGGAAGGCGTACCGGGGTTGGCCAAAACCCTATCTATTAAATCGCTGGCGCAAACCATCCATGCCCATTTCAGCAGGATCCAGTTTACGCCGGATCTATTGCCTGCAGACGTGATTGGTACGATGATCTATAACCAGCAAAGCGGTCAGTTTGTGGTGCGCAAAGGACCCATCTTTGCCAATTTCGTTTTGGCTGATGAGATCAACCGTGCACCGGCGAAGGTGCAAAGTGCATTGCTGGAAGCCATGCAGGAAAAGCAGGTGACCATTGGTGATACTACATTTAAACTGGACGAACCGTTCCTTGTATTGGCTACCCAGAACCCGATTGACCAGGAAGGAACCTACCCCTTACCGGAGGCACAGGTAGACCGTTTCATGCTGAAAGTATTGATTGATTATCCTTCCAGGAGTGAAGAGCAGCTGATCATTCGCCAGAACATGCTGGGTGCCACCAGCACCCTGATCAACCAGGTGGCCTCGATCCAGGAGATCCAGCAGGCACGGTCGTTGGTGCGTGGAATCTATATGGACGAAAAGATCGAAGGATATATTCTCGATATCGTTTTTGCCACACGCCAGCCGGAGAAGTTCAAGCTGGAGAAACTGAAACCATTGATCTCTTATGGTGGTTCACCGCGTGCAAGCATCAACCTGGCACTGGCGGCAAAGGCCTTTGCATTTACAAAAAAGCGTGGCTATGTGATTCCTGATGATGTGAAAAGCATCGCCAAAGATGTGATGCGCCACCGCATCGGCCTCACCTATGAAGCCGAAGCGGAGAATGTGACATCGGAACATGTGGTAGATGAAATCTTAAGAACCGTACAGGTGCCATAATGCTGACCACTGCAGACATATTGAAGAAAGTCAGGGAGCTTGAGATCAAGAGTAAAAAGCTTACCTCCCACTTATTTACAGGTGAGTACCACAGCGCCTTCAAAGGCCGTGGGATGAGCTTTAAAGAGGTGCGGGAGTATGCGGCGGGGGATGATATCCGGTTTATCGACTGGAACGTATCGGCAAGATTTGGTCATCCCTATAGCAAGATGTTTGAAGAGGAACGGGAACTGACGATGATGTTGTTGGTGGATGTAAGTGCCAGTTCATTGTTTGGTACCGTGCACCAACGTAAGAAAGACCTGATCACGGAAGTATGCGCCGTGCTTGCGTTTGCGGCCATCAACAACAATGATAAAGTTGGGGTGATCTTTTTCAGCGACAAAGTGGAGTTCTATATTCCGCCAAAGAAAGGCAGGGATCATGTACTGTATATCGTTCGGGAATTGTTGACGATGGAACCCAAACAGAAGGGTACAGACCTTAATGCCGCGGTTCGGTTCTTCAACAATTCCGTCAAGCAGAAAAGCATTGCATTCATCCTGAGTGATTTCATGACGGATAAGTATGACGATGCCCTTCGTGTAGCGGGAAACCGGCACGATGTGATTGGACTGAAGGTGTATGATAAAATGGACATGCAACTACCCGGCATCGGGCTGGTGCAGGTGCAGGATGCGGAGACCGGATTTGTGGAGTGGCTGGATACAAGTGACGCAACGGTGCAATACAATTATGCAACCCAATTCAACCAGAATGAAGAAGCCTGCCGGAATCATTTTAAGAAGGCAGGTGCCGCACTGCTCTATGTGCGGACGGATGAGGATTATGTAAGGATACTCCAGAAATTCTTCATGCAGCGCAGATGATATGAGTGTACTACGTCCACGAACCTGGGGATACCGATTGAGCTTGTTGCTGGTATGTTTACTGGCGGGGATTTTTGTGGGTAAGGCACAATACCTGACCTTTTCAACCGATCGTAAGGATATTCTGCTGGGTGAACAGTTTACACTCACCATTAAGCTCACTTCGTCGCCTGGCAAAGTTATTTCCGGCTGGCCCTTGGTTCCGGACAGTATCAATCACCTGGAAGTGATCTCTCGTGGAGCGATAGACAGTACTCGTGAAGGCAACAAGATCATCTATTCCCAGGCCCTGGTCATGACGGGATTTGATTCCGGCCATTGGGTTATTCCACCGATGGGTGTAAAGGTTGACGGTAAAGTGATCACCAGTACTTCTGCAGACATCAATGTACAGTCCATCAAACTGGAAGGGTCTGAGTACAATGATGTTAAGGAGATCATTGAAGTGCCTCCGCCGGGACTTGATTGGAAATCGATCTTATTGTACGCTTTTGGAATTTTGCTCTTGCTTTTGCTGATATATTTCTGGTGGCGAAACCGAAAGAAAAAACCAGTTGCGGTTAAGCCGGTGTCTAAAGGAACCGCATATGACCAAGCTATGAAGGCCCTGGAAGCACTGCAGAAAGAACAGTTGGTAGAGAAGGGCGAGATGAAAAAATTCTATTCCGGACTATATGATATTTTTCGGGTGTATGGTTCAGCATTGTCAGGGAATAGCTTGATGCAAAGTACTACCGATGATGTATTGATCTCGATGAAAGGTTCTCTGGAAGGCAGTTCCTTCAGCAAGCTGGCCGAAGTGTTGCGCATCAGTGATGCGGTGAAGTTTGCGAAGTACGGTTCTTCAATGGAACAGGCTTCAGAAAGTTTTCGCATCATAAAAGATAGCATTGACCTGTTGAATAAGAAAAAAGCATAAGGGTGATCAGGGATTACTTTAAAGATATTGAGTTCGCTTATCCGCAACTGTTGTTTCTGTTGCTGCTGATCCCGTTGCTTGCGGGGTGGTACATCAGTCGGCAGAATCGTCAGTTGGCATCCCTTCGGGTATCATCCTTGAAAAGTTTTCACAACACGGCTTCATGGAAGCGCACGCTCAGGCATGTTGGCATCATCCTTCGCCTTTTTGCGATTGCCGTATTGATCATTGCAATGGCTCGTCCGCAAACCAGTTATGAAGAAAAGAAAACAGAAGGGGAAGGTATTGATGTGGTGCTGTGTATTGACGTGAGTGGTAGTATGCTGGCACAGGATTTTTCACCGAATCGTTTGGAAGCTGCCAAGCAGGTTGCCGCAGAATTTGTGAAATACAGACCCACGGACCGGATAGGGCTGGTCATTTTTGCCGGCGAGAGTTTCACGCAATGTCCGCTTACGTCTGATCACAATATGTTGGCCGCACAGATCTATGGCATTCGCGGCGGCTTCATGGTGGATGGCACGGCCATCGGTTCAGGCCTCGCAACCAGTGTGGACAGGCTCAGGACGGGCAAGACGAAATCGAAGGTGGTGGTATTACTTACAGACGGAGAAAACAACGGCGGCCTCATCGATCCAAAAACAGCTAAGGAAATTGCGAAAACTTTGGGCGTGAAAGTGTATACCATCGGTGTAGGTACCGAAGGGTTTGCACCAACGCCTGTGCAAACGCCCTCCGGGGCCATCATCATGCAGCAGGAGAAAGTGAATATCGATGAGAAGCTATTGACAGAAATCGCTTCGGAAACAGGCGGGAAATATTTCCGGGCCAAGGACAATGAGAGCCTCAAGCAGATCTATGCCGAGATTGATCAAATGGAAAAGACCAAGATCGAGATCAGCACTACAAGGCGTTTCAATGAAAAATATTACCCCTTGGTGATGCTCGCTCTATTATTCATTTTTCTGGAGGTATTGTTCCGGTATACGGTATTCCGCAAATTTCCATAAGCATTGCCGCATTACCGCATTGCCAAATTGTCTAATTTCCATCCGTGTTAGCTACGGTTTACAAATCAACAGGATCATGGTATGTTGTGAAAACAACAGAAGGACAGACCTTGCAGGCGAGGATCAAGGGGATTTTTAAGATCGATGGGATCACCTCTACCAACCCGATCGCTGTAGGCGATCAAGTAAACGTAGAAATGGAGCAGGGCACGGAGCAGGTGGCGATGATCACGGATATCTATAGCCGTAAAAATTACGTTAACCGGCAAAGTCCCTCCCACAAGATGCATCACCATATTGTTGCAGCAAATGTGGATCAGTCGCTCATGATCGCCACGTTGAAAGAGCCGCGTACTTCCCAGGGTTTTATTGATCGTTTCCTGATTGCTTGTGAGGCATACCATGTGCCTGCAATGATCGTCTTCAATAAAACGGACCTGTATAAAGACAAGGAAAAAGCGCGGTTGGAGGAACTAACGGAAATGTATACACGTATCGGATATGGTGTGTATCCGATGAGTATAAAAAGCAGGGAGGGTGTTGATGCGGTGAAAGAACTGATGACGGGTAAAACGAGCCTGATCAGTGGACACTCGGGTGTTGGTAAGTCGTCTTTCATCAATGAGCTGTTGCCGGATCTTGCCTTGCGCACGAAAGACGTGAGTGGCTGGAGTGGCAAGGGGATGCACACTACCACATTTGCGGAGATGTTTGACCTGCCTGGTGGCGGAAGGATCATTGATACGCCGGGCATCCGCGAGTTTGGCCTGGTAGATATCAGCAAGCAGGAGTTGTCTCATTATTTTCCCGAAATGCGAAACCTGATACAGGATTGCCAGTTCAACAATTGCCTGCACATGAATGAACCGGATTGTGCAGTGAAATTAGCCGTTCAGGAAGACAGGATTCATATTGATCGGTACGTGAGTTATTGTACGATCCTTGATTCTATAGAAGAGAAAAACTATTGAAGGTTGAAGGTTGAAGTTGGAAGGTTTAAGTTCGCAACGCTTAAACCATCCAACTTAAACCACACACAAGCAATCGCCGTCAAATTCTGTGCCAGATCACCAACTGCATCGTTGTATTTATTTAAAGCATCT
>JBEISY010000471.1:0-1846 GCA_040375175.1 Chitinophagaceae bacterium | reverse complement strand
AATTTCAAGCTATCCTTTCAAAAATTCACAAACACCTCCAAAGCTATTTTCGCCGAAATTTCCATGCTGCAAAAACGGAGGAAATAACACCAATAATCAGGATAGACTCAACAATATAAAACACTTGTCTGGTATCCTTTGGAATGGTATGACCTGAACCAATCGCCATGAAGGCAGCGACTGAATTCAATAACATCAATATGAAAAACACGATAGCAATATTTTCCCAAGTGCGATTCATAAGGAGGTTTTTTTAATTTGGCAACTTACAAAAAAACCCTCCAACCTCCCCCTCCACACTCCCCCTAAACCCTCCCCCTATTTCCCCGTATCTTTCACCCCGCTTATGATTGAACATTTTCCCTTCTTCCTGGTCTTGCTGGTGATCATCGTTTTGCTCATCATGCTGGCCAACAGGATACGGGTAGCATACCCGGTGTTGCTGGTGGTGGCGGGGCTGCTCATCAGTTTCATCCCGGGCATTCCCGTGTTGCGCATTAATCCGGAACTCATTTTCATCATATTCCTTCCACCATTATTATACGAAGCGGCCTGGGCAATCTCCTGGAAAGAGCTCTGGCGCTGGCGCCGCATCATTGGCAGCTTTGCGTTTGTAGTAGTCTTCCTCACCGCACTCAGCGTGGCGCTTGTTGCCAACGCATTCATACCCGGCTTCACACTCGCACTTGGCCTCCTGCTCGGTGGCATCGTGTCTCCACCGGATGCCGTCAGCGCAGGTGCCATCGTCAAATTTGTAAAGGTCCCCAAACGCATGTCGTCTATCCTGGAAGGTGAAAGCCTGCTCAATGACGCATCGTCCCTGATCATCTTCCGCTTTGCATTGATTGCGGTTGGCACTGGTCAGTTCATCTGGTATAATGCAGCGCTCAGCTTTGGCTGGGCGGTGATCGGTGGTGCAGTTATCGGCCTCATCATTGGATGGATCTTTATGAAGGCCCATCACTACCTGCCCACCAACGCCAATATGGACATCGCACTCACACTGGTTACACCATACGTGATGTACATCGCAGCGGAAGAGGTGCATGCTTCCGGTGTACTTGCGGTTGTCTGCGGCGGACTATTGCTCTCTGAAAAAAGGCATGAGTTCCTTGCTACTTCAGCAAGACTGCGCGGTGCCAATGTTTGGGGAAGCCTGGTGTTTCTCCTCAACGGATTTGTATTCATGCTCATCGGTCTGGGCCTGCCCGAGATCCCCACCGGTCTGCAGAAAGAAGGTGTTAGCCTTGGCACCGCACTGGGCTACGGATTTCTGATCAGCGCCGTGCTCATCATCGTTCGATTGATCTCTGCATATGGAGCCGTGGCAGTGACCCTCATCATGCGCAATTTCATCAACGTGGCGGATGCCAATCCCGGCATGCGCGCACCACTCTTACTTGGATGGACGGGCATGCGGGGCGTGGTCTCATTGGCAGCGGCTTTGTCGATACCCGTTCAACTCAACGCCACCACCCCTTTCCCGCATCGCAACCTGATCCTCTTCATCACCTTCATCGTGATCCTTACCACGCTCTTGCTGCAGGGACTTACGCTTCCACTGCTGATCCGCAAGATCAAACTGCCGGCCTATGATGATTATATTTCCGAAGAGGAAGCAGATACCTTTATCCGGCGGGAGCTGGCGCGGCAGGCCCTTTCACATTTACACACCAACCATGCCGACAAACTGGAGAAACATGGCTCACTGCAACGGCTAGCCGATAAATTGAACGAGAAGGCCGATGAAAAAAATGACACGAGACTACATGAAGAAATCAAGAACGTATACATTTAAATAATGGAAATTAAGAGCAACTGGTTGATAGAAATGAAGATAACAGTT
>JBEISY010000314.1:0-3269 GCA_040375175.1 Chitinophagaceae bacterium | reverse complement strand
CCTGTTCCCGATGTAGTTCACAGGTATCCGGCTGTGCCTCCGCTGCAGCGTGTATCACGGCATCCGGCCTGACTTTTTCAAACACAACATAAATGTTTTCCGGATCGGTGATATCCATTTGTTCATAATGGATGTCCTTCTTCCACTCAGCCGGAATCCTGCAAGGTCCCCTACCCGTTACGATCACCTGGCCCGGCCATTGCTCCAGGATGCGGATCAGGTATTGGCCCACCAGACCGTGGATGCCTGTGATAAGAAGTTGCATACAGTAAATGTAAACTAAGACTTTAAATCAGGGGGAGTGTTTAGGGGGAGTGTTAAGTAAGGGTTTAGGTATTCTAAACCCTTACCCTCAACACTCCCCCTAATTCATTATCTTCACGCACCCATTAAGCGGGAATTGTGTACTTTTGACGCTTAAGGACTATTTCCCAACGATTTAGCAAGCTGAAAAACCAAACAGCCAATTTTTTTTGGAATGAGTAAAAAAGTCAGCAAGATCGGTGTGCTTACTTCCGGCGGCGATGCGCCAGGTATGAACGCCTGCGTAAGGGCCGTGGTGCGAACCGGTATTTTTGAGGGATACGAAGTTTACGGAATCATGCGCGGATACCAGGGTATGCTGGATGACGATATTCACAAACTGGAATCCCGCAGTGTAGCCAATATCATACAACGCGGCGGTACCATCCTGAAGACCGCACGCTGTAAAGAATTCTTCACCCCGGAAGGCCGTAAAAAAGCTTACGAGAACCTCAAGAAAAGAGGCATCAACGCACTGGTGATCATCGGTGGCGATGGCTCCTTCCGTGGTGCACAGATCTTCTCCAATGAATTTGACATCCCCTGTATCGGCATTCCCGGTACCATTGATAAAGACATTGCAGGAACGGATTTTACCATCGGTTTCGATACGGCTGTGAATACCGCCGTGGAAGCGATAGACAGGGTACGGGATACCGCAGATGCGCATGACCGCCTCTTCATCATTGAAGTGATGGGGCGCGATGCGGGATACATCGCCCTGTATTCCGGCATATCCACCGGTGCGGAAAATATCCTCATCCCGGAACGCAAAACCAACATCAACGAACTCATCAGTTCATTGCAGGAAAAAGAAAAACGCAAGAAGCTGGTGAACCTGCTCGTTGTTGCGGAAGGAGATGATTTTGGCGGTGCCAATGAAGTGGCAAAAATCGTTCACGAGAATATACCCAATGCCGATATCCGCGTCACCATCCTTGGTCATATCCAGCGCGGCGGCTCCCCAACCTGCATGGACAGGTTGATTGCCTCCAGAATGGGATATTCAGCTGTAGAAAGCCTGAAGGCTGAGCGTTACAATGTAATGGTGGGCATCGTGAACAATAAGATGCACTATACCCCGTTGGACAAAGCCGTGAAAGCCAAACAAAAAATCGATGAAGAATGGCTGAAGATCGTGAAGATCCTCGCCAGTTAAAGACCCAAACATAATCTAACTAATGAGCAAGAACATAGAAAAGTACCTGCACAAGGAAATGGATCGTGATGCCGGTATCAAACACACCGTACACCGCACAAAAATTGTGGCAACGGTTGGTCCCGCTTGCGACTCCTATGAACAATTGCTGGCCCTTGTGAAAGCCGGCGTGAATGTATTCCGCCTGAACTTCTCCCATGGCAGCCATGAAGACAAACTCGCAATCATTGAAAGCATCCGCAAGATCAATGTTACGGAGCCGTATAATATCGCGATCCTTGGTGACCTGCAAGGCCCCAAACTCCGTGTAGGTGAAATAGAAAACAACGCACTTGCCGTGAAAGAAGGCGATGTACTCACTTTCGTGAACGAAAAATGTGTGGGCACGATGGAGAAGATCTATGTCTCCTACCCTAACCTGGCCGGAGACGTCCGCATCGGCAACAAGATCATGATCGATGACGGAAAGATCGAAGTGCAGGTGAAAGAGATAGGGAAAGATGGTAGTGTAAGGGTTCAGGTGACCCTGGGTGGTGTGATCTCTTCTAAAAAAGGAATCAACTTACCTGACACAAAAATCTCCTTGCCTGCATTGACAGAAAAAGACCTGGTGGATCTTGAATTCATCATCGAACAAAAGCTCGATTGGGTGGCGCTTTCATTTGTACGCAGTGTAAAAGACATCGTGATCATCAAGAGCAAGCTGTCTGAGAAAAAATCAAATACCAAGGTGATCGCCAAGATCGAGAAACCTGAGGCGTTGACAAATATCCGCGAGATCATCCTGGAATCGGATGGCATCATGGTTGCCCGTGGTGACCTCGGCGTGGAAATGCCCGTTGAGCAGGTGCCGCTGATCCAGAAGCAACTGATCCGAAAATGTCTGCACCGCGCCAAGCCCGTCATCGTGGCTACACAGATGATGGAATCGATGATCGATCGGATAAAGCCCAACCGCAGTGAAACCACTGACGTGGCCAATGCCGTGATCGAAGGAGCAGATGCCGTGATGCTCAGCGGTGAAACCGCTACCGGTATGCACCCCGCACTGGTGGTGGAGACCATGAAGAAGATCATCCTGGAAGTAGAGAACAAAGAATACCGCTACAACCGCGAGGAAGACCTGAAACCCCTTCCCCATTCGCCTACCTTCCATTCCGATGCTATCTGTTACAATGCCTGTAAACTGGCCGAAGATGTGAATGCAGATGCATTGATCGGTATGACGCAGAGCGGCTATACAGGGTTTATGCTAAGTTCATACAGACCTAAAGCCCCGCTTTTCATCTTCACCAAGGAAAGATCACTCGTAAACCAGCTTTCCCTCAGCTGGGGCGTGCGTGCCTTCTATTACGATGAAGAAGAAAGCATGGACGATATCATTGATGACCAGATCAAGATTCTCAAAGAACGCGGCTTTGTGCACGAAGGAAATGTGGTGGTGAATACCGGATCAATTCCTATTCAGTTGCATTTGCCTACGAATATGTTGAAGATCACGAAAGTCTGATTTGGAATACAAACATTCAGTCATTCATACATTCAGGAAAACTGAAGTTGGAGTACTGGAAATCGGAAATCCTGGTGAGCTCCTCGCCAGGATTTCTGGCTTTAAGGATACCAACATCCGATTGACTGAATGAAAGAATGACTGAATGTCTGGCTTGCCAATATTGATTATCTTGGCTCCATGAAAAAACTCATCATCCTCGCATTATTACTCCTCTCCCTGGGCGCATCGGCACAACAATCCCTTGACTCCGCATACATCCGGGAAAACTATGTCAAGATAGAACGGATGATCCCT
>JBEISY010000162.1:0-5026 GCA_040375175.1 Chitinophagaceae bacterium | reverse complement strand
TTTCAACTAACTATGCAGCAGGTCACTGATTGGGTTTTTGTATTTGTGTTTGCTTTGGGGTTCATCGGCCTGATACTGTCTACCATTTTGTACTTCGCCAATAAGAATGAGTCTTTCTCTGCCCGCATCCTCGCTGCATACCTTTTTTGCGCTTCTCTCATATGTTTAAATTTTAACCTTACGAATACGGAATTCTACCTGCAATTTCCACATCTCTGGAGGATAATTGTTTGGGCAGCATTTTCCATCCCGTCTCTGGCCTACTTATACGTGAGAACGGTTTTGGAGCAGGAGTTTAAATCCAGGCGTACTGACATTTTATTTTTTCTGCCTGACATTCTTTTCACCTTGACCATGGTTCCTTTCTACCTTACGGATACTGAGGGGAAGCTGAAGGTGGTCAGAAATTTCATGGCGGACAAAACACTTATATCCAGTGAACCCGAAGGTCTTCTGCCCCTGGGGTGGGGATTCATCTTCCGGATGGGCTATGGACTCATCATGTCTATCGCGCAATATATAATGCTGGCCCGTTGGCGGAAAAAGATCTTATATGGCATCAACCCCGTTCCTCAAAATGTTGTCACGTTTAAATGGCTTTTCTATTTTACCGTGGTGATTTCTATCTCCTACGCTATTTTATTTGTTGAAACAGTCATTCATGTTTCCAGATTTGTTGATCTGAACAGGTTGATTATTCTGACTGTTTCTGCCAATATCTTCTTCATTTCCACTTATCTTCTGTTCCGTCCTAATATCCTGTATGGCATGACAGGATGGCTGCAAGCCTACCCGGATAAAGCCGAGGTAACCAAAGATGCTGAGGACGGTGCTACTTCACGCCTCAAAACCAAATTTTCCCTGGAACAGGAAGAGGAATACAAAAATGCTCTAGAGACCCTTTTCTTGGAGGATCGTCCTTTTTTGAGGGTTGGATATAAGATCGGGGACTTATCCAGAGAATTAAACATTCCGGGGTATCTGCTTTCTGCTTTCATCAACCAGGCATATGGCAAAAATTTCAACGAGTTGATCAATGCGTATCGGGTAGACTACCTGGAGAATATGCTGCAGTCCAGTCCGGAGAACTTACAGTACACACTTGAGGCATTAGGCAATATGGCCGGTTTCAATTCCAGGACAGCCTTCATAAGTGCTGTCAAAAAGAAAACCGGTAAGACGCCGGTTGAACATTTCAGGCATTTTGGACTGCAAGACAAAGCGTGACTTTGTCGTTTATTCTCGAAAATCCAGGAATATGCAACGTTTTGCTTCACCAGTTCTGACCTGACGCGTTGATTCGCATGTAGTTTTACTTTCTGTAAAAAAGGGAGATTCGGTCTGTTTGAACTGCTGCGTAACAGATGGCCAGGTCAAATAGTCTTTTCTGTTCAGAAAGTCATTCCTGTATTTTCATTATGATAATTATGATAAAAAATCAGCTCATGTGTACTAAGATTCCGGCTTTATTGTTGATGTTGTCCGTATTATTCTCAGCATGTACGGGTACGGGCAAAACCCCAACCCAGGACTCCAGTTCTGCAAATGCAGGGGCCCGGAGCATATCAGCAGACCATCAGGCAACCAGACTGGGTGATCTGAAACTGGAAAGCGGCTACCCTTCGGAGGAAGCAGTAAACAGGTTGTATGAAGAGAGGGATTTCCAGCGCGCCTGCCAGGTCCACACCTGGGGACTTCCCATGGTGGGTTTCCATGCCCTGCATCTCGCCCAGCGTGATCAGATTGGCGTCAAAGATGGTGATGTGGCATTATTCTTTAATCTGGAAGACAAAAAAGGGATGCTTACGCCCAATATCACAACCCTGTACGCATTCAGTTTCTGGGATCTCTCCAAGCGCGGTGCACTGGTGGTGGAAGCGCCTGCCGGATTGATTGCAGGTGGTGTGCTTGACCTGTGGCAGCAACCGATCACAGACATCGGTCAGACAGGCCCGGACAAAGGCACAGGTGGCAAGTACCTTATTCTTCCCCCAGGTTCCCCGGAAGTAAAAGCCCCTGGCTATCGTGTATTCAAATCACCCACAGCGCAGGTCTGGTTCGGTACACGTGGACTCGATCCCGATCCCAAAAAGGCTGAAGAGACCTTGCGTCAACACAAGATCTACGCCTGGGCAGACAGGGCCAAGCCAGCTCCTACTAACTACGTGCCCGTTGCAGGCAAACCATGGACATCGGCCCATCCAACCGATGCCTCCTATTTCAAGTTGGTAGCCGAAGCGCTCGATAATGAACCCGTGCAGATCCGCGACCGGGTGATCTATGGAATGCTCGTGTCACTGGGAATCGAAAAAGGCAAGCCATTCAACCCTGATGCGCGAATGGTGAAGATATTCAATGATGCAGCGATGGTTGGTGAATTAACAGCACGCGCAAATGCATATGATAAACGCTTCAGGGGTGCTAAAGTGTGGGAAGGGAAGAATTGGGAATATGCCAACATGGTAGAACTGAATCAGGAAGACACAAACTACACCCAGATTGATCAACGGGCAAGCTGGTTCTATGAAGCGATCGGTAACAGCACGGGTATGCAGGGCAGAATACTTGGTTTCGGACAGGCATATCTAGAAACCGCAAAAGACAAGGAAGGACATTGGCTCGAAGGAGCAAAAAACTATAAGATCCATATCCCGGCTAATGTGCCAGCGAAACAGTTCTGGTCCATTACGCTGTACGACAACGTGACCCGTTATCCTCTCATCACTGATCAAGGCTCGGCAGACATATCATCCCGTAAAGACATCGATAAAAATGCGGACGGTTCGGTGGACGTTTACTTTGGACCAAGTAAACCAGCCGGTTCCAATCGGAATTACATTAAAACGATCAGCGGCAGGGGTTGGTTTCCTTATTTCAGGTTTTACGGACCCAGCGAGAAATACTTCGACAAAACCTGGTCACTGGAGGATATCGTAGAGTTGAAATAGGATCACTAATATGAATAAAAAAGCCTTCATACGTTTGTGCGTGTGGAGGTTTTTTATTTGGATCAAAGCATTTGATGATTTGTGAATTGCCTTCTGGTTAAAATTAAAAGAGGGGTTTTGCAGCTCCTACAAAACCTTTCTGGGAGAACCGCTTTAAGGTACTATGAATCATCTGAGCATCATTGCCGGAGCTTCAACAGGGAGCCCGATGGTCACTTCGGTACCTTTCCCAACTGTTGAACTCACATTGATCCGTCCTTTGTGAAGTCGGATAATGTTATTGGCAAGGGGAAGTCCAATGCCATGTCCATAAAAGGATTTGCTGTTGGAAGCCCGGTAAAATGGCTCGTAAATATGTTTCAGCTCTTCTTCCGGAATGCCGATCCCTTCATCACTGATGATGATGGACACTTGGTTTCCTTCTGTTCGAAGTTGCAGGCTGACGGGTTTGTTGCCTGAGTATTTGCATGCATTGATGACGATATTGTTGACCGCCATTTTCATCAGCTCGTAGTTTCCGTTCAGACTGATCAGTTCTTCATCTGCCGGAAGAGAGGGGATGTCTACATGTACCTGGTTGTTGGGAATGATGGTATCGCAGCTCTCTTTGACATCATACAGCAGCTGATCAAGCCTGATTTTTTTCCAGGATCCCGCACTATTGGTGAATCCGGTTTGTGCAAGTGCAAACAGCCCTTTGGTAACCTGTTGCAGTTTTTCTGCATGTTGGGCTATTTCTTCAAGGCTTTGCTTATAATCTGCTGCTGTCCTGTCTTTCGACAAGGCATAGTCTGCTTCGCCGATGATGGCCGTTAATGGAGTGCGGAGTTCATGGGAAGCATTGGAGATGAAGTTGTTTCGTGCGTCAAAGGCGGTCTCCAGTTTGCCAAGCATCTGGTTAAAGGTGGAGGTTAGCTCCGCGATCTCATCTGACCCTTCCTGCTCTTTGAGCCGCAGGTGAAGATTGCCGCCGCTGATCATCTTAGCATTACTGATGATATCCCGGATGGGCTTAAATGTTTTTCTGGAGAAATACAATCCTACGGTATAGATCAGGATTACGGCGCAGATGAACTGAATGATCTTGATGATCCTGAGCCATTGCATCATTTCGCTGCTGTATTCATTGGTGGCAGATTTGATCATGATGAAACTGTCTTTATGCCCCTGAAATGTAAACCCGGCATAGTGGCGATACCTGCTGTGGTAATAGACGGTGTTGCCATTCGCTTCTTTAATTTCTTTCAGGTATTTTGCTGGTAATGCCTTTGGGATCTCACTGCTGATGTTTCCGTTTGCACTGTCAAGTTCAAGGATGAAGACTTGTTCCTCCGGAAGTTTTTCCAGGTATTTCCACTGGATGTCGCTAAAGGCCTGGTTAGAGAATTCGTCTTTTTCAAATTGGGACTGTGCAGATATCTTAGCCCTGAGTTCAAGGCGTTTGTTGAAGTCACGATGGGCATATTCATTGATGAAAAAGTATACCGTGACATTAAGGATCAGGAAGATCGTTGCCGTGAGGATGGTAAAAAGGATGGTTGTTTTGGTCTGGATCTTCATGTGTCCGGAGTTATGGTCAGACTTTCAGCATATAGCCCATGCCAATGATCGTCTGGATGGGTTTTTTGCCAGTGTGGGTAAGGAGTTTTTTTCTCAGGTAGTTGACATAGACATCCACCACATTGGTACCCATATTAAAATCAATACCCCAAACTTTTTCAAGGATCTCCATACGGTTCACCACTTTGTTTTTATTCCGAAGCAGGAATTCAAGGAGTTTGAATTCCGTTGAGGTAAGGGCAATGGGTTTGCCATCAAAAATCACTTCTTTCGCGCGGAAGTTCACGGTGATCTCATCAAACATGATTCTTTCTTCTTCATCGGCCTGTTTTTTTCCTTGCCTGCGCACCAGGGATTTAATTCGGGCTTCCAGTTCAGCAAGTTTAAATGGCTCAAATGAGTCTGTTCGAGCATTTCATTCTCTATAAACTGTCAATGGACAAGGCGGGTATCGATACTCGAGTTTTCAATCAAAATGTAAACTTTGGAGCTGTGATCGGAGAGGTCGCGGCTAGTCT
>JBEISY010000483.1:0-1585 GCA_040375175.1 Chitinophagaceae bacterium | reverse complement strand
TATGCGAAAATGCTCCAAAAGATCCTGCCAGTGATCAAAAGAAATGAACTTTCACCTGCAGGACAACAGGCCTTTAGCATGTTGGAAAAATGGAACGGGGATCATCAGTTGAATCAGGTGGAGCCCACCATTTTCTATCGGTTTATTTTCCAGGTCATCGAAAATACCTTCAGGGATGAATTAGATCTGCAGAGAACCTATGAGTTTCAGAATACCTATGCATGGAAAAGGAATATGGAGCATTTCATGGTGAATGACAGCTCGGCATGGTGGGACAATGTGAAAACCAGGGATTTACGAGAAACGAGGGCCACGGTGCTTACTGCAAGTCTTGAACAGACTGCGCAATGGTTAACCACTGATCTGGGCAAAGACATGACAAAATGGACCTGGAACAAGGTGCACACCATTGAACATAAACATCCTTTGGGGATCGTGCCTGGTTTAGGCAGATTCTTCAATGTGGGTCCTTTGCCGGTAAACGGAGGCCGGGAAACCCTGAATAACCTTATCTTTAGCCTTGATTCCACAGGCCGCTACCCCGTTACCGCCGGGCCGGCACTGCGCAGGATCATCGATATGGCTGACCCTTCTATCGGGTACAGCGTAAATCCTACCGGTCAATCCGGTTACTTCCTAAGCAAGCACTATGATGACCAGGCCCGGATGTTTGCCGAAGGCGGCAAAAGACCGGAGCTCACCAATCGCCAATCCGTTGAAAAAGTCCTGAAGGGAAAAACCGTCTTTAAACCTTAAGGTCATGAACAGGATTGCCCTGCTGACAGGAATGATCATGTTGTTCCTGCAACTACACACATATGCGCAAACGGATGGTTGTACCGATCCCGCTGCAAACAATTTCAATCCGCTGGCTACACGGAATGATGGCAGCTGTACATACAATGCCGCATCCCGAAATCCCACACTCAAAGCAAACCTCGTCGCTGCTTTGGAGGAGAATTCCGGTTTGATCTTCTGGAACAATCGGCTCTGGACGCATAATGATGGTGGCAACTCAACAGCACTGTTTGAACTGGACACAACGGGCACTATTATCCGAACAGTGAATGTTTCTAATGCCGTGAACGTAGATTGGGAAGATATTGCGCAAGATGACAACTACGTATATGTAGGTGATTTTGGCAACAATGCCAGCGGTAACCGTCAAGACCTGACCATCTACCAGATTGCCAAAGCGGATCTGCTGGCGGGAAACACCGTTACCGCTTCGTTGATCCGTTTCAGTTACGCAGACCAGACTGATTTTACAGCCGTAGCTGCCAATACCACCAACTTCGACTGTGAGGCGATGATTGCGTATAACGGCAAAGTATACCTGTTTACTAAACAATGGACGGCGCTGGGTACTTCTGTTTATGAACTTCCAGCCACGCCCGGAACATGGTCAGCCCAAAAAATCGGGTCTAGCACTGCACCGGCTGGGCTTGTGACAGGCGCCGATGTTTCACCTGCACAACGTTCCATTGCGATTTGCGGATACACTTCCGGTGTTGCGCGATTCCTGTATTTTCTTTATGACTTTACCGGTACTGATTTCTTTTCTGGTAACAAGCGTTTTGTGACG
>JBEISY010000148.1:0-5246 GCA_040375175.1 Chitinophagaceae bacterium | reverse complement strand
TCCTGACATACACCACTGCGAAGTTCCATGATCTCGTCCACCGTTGTTTCGATGGTGGTGATCCCCTTGGAATAGATGAAGTTTTCGTAAATGTATTTATTGCAATCCTGTACAATAGACGCTACTGATTTCTGTGGATCGAAGATCTGGTTGCAGATCTCCTGGATCTGGTCCTGCTTCTCGATGAGTTCAGGCCTCGTCAGTTCCAGGTGCTGGAGTTTGTTTTGAATTTCCGCATTCAACTGTTGCCAGGTGGGCTCCCAGAATCCTGCTCCCGGCACCTCGTAGTTTAACCTGATCAGCAGCCTGCTTTCAATGGCCAAACGAAGATGCGGTTCAACAATACTGAATAACCCCGCTTTGTTGCCCCAATAGTCTTTGAATACATGCACATCAGGTTGGTGGCTGATGATGAGCTCATGTTGCAGCACTTCAAGTTCCTGACTGAGATAAGGAAAGATCCTGATCTCATTGACGCTTTCATGTACGGGCTTATCGTATTCGTATTTCGTAATGTGGATGATCCGGAAAACAGACATGTTCAAACTTAAGAATAAGAGAAATAGGTTTGGCTCAGGGCCCAGGCAAATTCACGAAGATGATTACCCGTTTGCTTCAAAAAGGCGGGGGCACCCCTTCCGCGGATCATTTGCACATCAGCAAACTCAACGCTGGAGCAGATCCTGCCAAACTGCCTCTTGAGACCTGCAGGGTCTTCCGGACTGTTTTCTTCGATGATGTTATCAAGGTATTTACGAATCCTTTGCAAACAGTACATCACAGAATGAGGGAAAGAATCATTGATGACCACCTGGTGGATCACGTTGTCATTGGCTTCGTTGCTCCTGTAGTTTTTCAGGTGAAATTCATATCCTGACAACGAGAACAGCACACCCCGCCAGTACAAGATATCCTTTTCTTCGCTCAAATCATTGTCGATCATTTGTTGTTCCATCAGGTCAATGGTCATGAGGCAACGCTCTAAATACTTCCCGAGGTTCATGAAGTTCCACGACATACCGCGTGACATCGTACTATCTACAATACCCGTAAACAACAGACAGTTTTTCAAGAGCCGCTCGATGGCCGGAATTTGCTGGTTGGTCTTCAGTTGTGATGAAAGCTGGTGGTCATACATCATATGGTACATGAAGTTCACCTGCTCCCAAACCTCTTTGGTGAGGTGATCCTGCATGCCTCGCGCATTCTCCCTCGCCTTGGTCAGGATGATGCGCAGGGAGTTCGCGTTCCTGCTGTCCATCAGGATATGTTCCAGGATCTGGTCAGCATCTTTTTCCAGTTCTGCTTTCTCCGCTTTGGGGAGGTATGAAAATATTTCGAGGATGGTCTTCCAGCTGTTGTTCGCATAGGGGCCGCGGTCAAGCGACAATACATAAGTGGTATGCAGGATCCTCAACAGGCCTTCGGACCTTTCGATATATCGGGATATCCAGAATAGTGCGTCAGCGCTTCTACTTAGCATCTTCAGAAATTCAGTTGGTTATTGATCAATCACCCAGGTGTCTTTACTTCCGCCGCCTTGCGAAGAGTTCACTACCAGCGAGCCTTGCTTCAGTGCTACACGGGTTAATCCACCGGGAACGATGTGCATGCCGGAAGGGCCACACAATGCATATGGACGAAGATCCACGTGACGGCTTTGGATCCTTCCATCCAGGAAACACGGAACAGTTGAGAGCTTGATGATCGGTTGCGCAATAAACTCCCGCGGATTCTCTTCCACCTTCAACCTAAATTCTTCCACCTCCTTCTCCGATGCTTTGTTGCCCATCAACATCCCGTATCCGCCCGACTGGTTAGTGCGTTTCAACACCATCTGTTCAATATTATTGAAGACATACTCCCGGGAACCCTCGTCTGTCATCAGGTAGGTAGGTACGTTCGGAAGGATCGGCTCTTCATTCAGGTAATACCTGATCATCGCCGGCACGTACGCGTACACGGCTTTATCATCGGCCACGCCATTGCCGATGGCATTGACGATGGCCACATTTCCTTTTCGGTAAGCGCCAATAAGACCCGCCACACCCAGAATACTTCCGGAATTGAAAGTGATGGGATCGAGGAATTCATCGTCCACCCTTCTGTAGATCACATCCACCTGCTGGTGACCACGGGTGGTTTTCATATACACTTTATGGTTGTTCACCACCAGGTCCCTGCCTTCCACGAGTGGGATACCCATTTGTCGGGCCAGGAAAGTATGTTCATAATACGCCGAGTTGTAAATGCCCGGCGTGAGAATGACCGCAACTGGATCACGAACAGGGCGTGGTGAGAGCGATTGTAAGATGGAGTGCAACAGTAAAGGATAGTTGTTCACCATGCGCACCTGGCTGGTGTTCACCAGGTCAGGGAACAAGCGCTTGGTGACCTCGCGGTTCTCCAGCATATAAGAAACACCAGAGGGTGTGCGGAGATTATCTTCCAGGATATAGAAAGTGCCATTGTCTCCCCGGATAAGGTCGATCCCCGAAATGTGTACATAAATATTGTTGGGCACATCGATCCCAAATACTTCGCGTGTGAAATGAGGACAGGAAGCGATCAGCCAGGATGGAACGATATTGTCTTTCAGGATCTGTTGATCATGATAGATATCGTGCAGGAACATGTTTAACGCTTTCAGGCGCTGCTTGATACCTGCTTCCACATGCTGCCATTCTTTTGCCGTGATAATGCGGGGAATGATATCGAATGGGAAAATGCGTTCAATTCCTGCATCGTCACTGTACACCGTGAAGGTGATGCCCTGGCTCATAAACATTTCGCTGGCCTGCTGGTGCAGTTGCGAGATGGTTGAGAAATCAAGATCGGCCAGTTTTTGGAACAGGGGCTGGTAGTGCGAACGAAGCATGGTTTTCTCCATCATTTCGTCCCATGAATAATCATGGCTGTATCCTTCGAGTAGTTCTTCTACAGTCATACCTAATACTTAAATAAAAAAGCCGCTGCCCTGGCAGCGCCTGGACAAACAGCCTAAATAAGTTGGGTCATAAACCTCAGGAAGTTATACAATTCCATCGAAAGAACAAGTATTTTTTAGCATCCAATAAAAAATCACTGTTTATGAATGTAGGCGGAAAATGGATGCTGCTGCTTTTGATATCTCCCACTGTTGTTGGTCAGTCCGGGCAGGAACGAAACCTGGCGGGCCAGATCCGGATCGCGACAAATGCCAATGGACAGCGATAGAATTAGAATACAGACATTCAATAATACAAACATTCAGGAAATCGGAAGTTGGAGGTCTGGAATCCGGAGGCATCAACCAGGATTTCCGGATTCCAACTTCTGAATGCCTGAATGACTGTATTACTGTATGTTTGATTGCCAACCCTGATCCACGAGTTGCAGCCTACCCACCACTGTTTCTTTTGCAAGTATGGTTCCAGGTGAAAGCACCGCATTTGCTCCAATCTTACAATCATCTCCTACAAGCGCACCAAATTTGGTGACGCCTGTTTCAACGGGCTGACCATACAGCATAACGGTGATCATTTTATTTTCTCGTTCATTGAAGTGATTGGCAATGATGGCACCGGCTTCAAAATTAACGCGATGACCGATGAGACTGTCGCCAATAAAATTAAAATGCGCGATGGCACTGTACCCGCAAATGACGGATTGTTTTACTTCCACGCCAGTGCCGATGGACACGTTCTCTCCAAGCCAAACACCGTTGCGCAGAAGGGCATTGGGTCCAACAAAACAGTTTACTGAAATGATGGCGGATCCTTGTATGATGGCCTGCGGATGAATTTTTGCCGTTTCGTGAATGGCTATCTGATCATTGATGATGTATTGATGATCCAGTAGGCTGATCTCTTGCTGTATGTGCATTTGAAGATCCCGGATAAAAAACCAGGGCACAACAGATGAAGTACCCTGGAGAAATGGTGGGATTTCTATAAAATCTTTAAGCTGCATTTTTTATACCAGACCTTCAAAATCTACCAGTTCATTGGTATCTTCTCCGTATGTGACACCGGGAACGGCAAAGCCGAAGAGATTCAGAAATTCTGTTTTATAACCAGAGAGGTCTCCGATGGCGGGCAGGGTTTCTGTGGTGGCTTCTTCCCAAAGTGTAGCCACTTTCTCCTGCACATCATCGCGCATTTCCCAATCATCGATCCTGATCCTTCCACTAACGTCAACGGGTACCTGCTTTCCGGTGTACAGCCGATCTGCATACAGACGCTGGATCTGTTCAATACAGCCTTCGTGTATGCTTTTTTCTTTCATCGTTTTATACAACAGGGAGATGTAAAGCGGGATCACGGGAATGGCAGAGCTGGCCTGCGTGACGAGTGCTTTGTTCACGCTCACATATGCTTTACCGTTGATACCTTTCATGTCATCAGTGATGGTGAATGCTGTGGTTTCAAGGTCATCTTTTGCCTTGCCGATGGTTCCCTTGCGATATACGGCTTCCGTCACTGCGGGGCCGATGTATGAATATGCTACGGTCACTGCATTGTCAGCAAGCACGCCTGCCTTCATCATCTCATCGATCCACATCTTCCAATCTTCCCCACCCATGACGGCTACGGTATTGGCAACATCTTCGTCAGTACCGGGCTGGATGGTAACGGTAGACACAACGCCGGTATGGAAATCCACAGTTTTGTTGGAAAATACCCCACCCAATGGTTTCAATACGGAGCGATGGGTAACACCTGTTTTAGGATGTGTGCGTACGGGCGAAGCAAGGCTATAGATCACGAGATCGATCTGGCCAAGGTCCTGCTTGATGAGATCAATGGTTTTATTTTTGATCTCATCAGAGAAAGCATCGCCGTTAATGCTTCTTGCATAGAGGCCGGCTTTCTTAGCTTCCTGTTGGAAGGCCGCACTGTTGTACCAACCGGGTGAAGCCGTCTTGCCCTCTTGCGCAGGTTTTTCAAAGAATACGCCGATGGTGGCGGCACCGCTGCCGAAGGCTGCAGTGATGCGGGAGCTGAGGCCGAAGCCGGTGGACGCGCCGATCACGAGTACGCGCTTGGGGCCATCGATAGCGCCCTTAGATTTAATGTAGTTGATTTGATTCACTACATTTTGTGCGCAGCCCTGGGGGTGGGCAGTCAGACAAATAAAGCCGCGCATTCTGGGTTCAATAATCATACAGTTGGGTTAATGCGTTATAAATATTTTAGTTTTTCTTCTTCGATGTCTATCTGGTAAAGGTATTTACGGATCAGGTCTTCGTCAAAGGTATCATCTGT
>JBEISY010000485.1:0-1518 GCA_040375175.1 Chitinophagaceae bacterium | reverse complement strand
GGGATCGCTTCTACCTTGTACAGTTTCGCAACTTCATTGTTCCAGAATTTCAGATCACTCACTTGCGTCCAGGTGAGTTTATCTTCTTCAATCGCCTTTACCCAGGCTTCTTTCGTACGATCCAGCGAAACGCCGAGGATGGTAAAATTCTTATCCTTAAATTGATTGTAGGCTTTTAGCACTGCAGGATTTTCCATCCGGCAGGGTTTGCACCAGGAGGCCCAGAAATCAATTAACAGGTATTTGCCTTTGAATGATGCCAGCGATACCGGCGCGCCATTGGTATCGTTCTGCGTAAAGTTCATCGCTTCAGATCCTATCGATCCAATTTTACTCTCGGCAATATTAGACTGCAGCAACCTGCCAAAACCACTTTGCTGTACTGCAGGATTCAACTTGTTATACCTGGCTTCCGTGATCATGGGCTCCGTGTTCAGTTGGGTAGCCACGAGGATCACAAACGGCGCAACATAAGACCCCGGTTTGGCCTGCACAAACTGATCGGTCTTCTGTTGGATGGTAGCCATCGTATTCTCATACACGGCCCTTGTGGCAGCGTCTTGTTTACCATTATTGATCTCCTGCGCCGCGGCAGAAAGTTTCTGGTAGAGCGGACTGAACTCCGTGCTGAAGATTTGAAAATCCTGGTTGGCGGCAGAGCCTTTCACGACCAGTTTATCGAAAGCATCCGCAGATCCCTCAATGGAGACCTGGGTGTTCTCGAGAAACATCACCATGCGCTTTCCTACAGCGGCGTAGTTAAGTACGTAAATATTGGGCTCGGTATTGACAGCCTTCAAGCTAAACTTTCCGGCTGTAGCAGTGGCCGTAGCCACGGGCGCCGATGCGGGGTCATTGGCATGCAAGGTCAGTACCGAGCCTTCGGGCAGGCCTTTGATGTTCCCGTTGATGGTCAACTGTGCGGCACTCCATAAAGGTGCCAGTAGTAAAAAAAAGGTAAGTAAACGCATATTATTTCGCATGTCTATCCTGTAAAACGTTAATTACATCCTTCAAGGTATGTCCTTTACTGTTAAGCAAAATTAAATAGTGGAATAACAAATCCGCTGATTCATTGAGGAACAGGTCTTTATTATCGTCCTTCGCCTCAATGACCAGTTCCACCGCCTCCTCCCCCACCTTCTGGGCGATCTTGTTGATCCCCTTTTGGAACAGCGAACGCACATAGCTCTTCTCATCGCTGCTCTTCTTCCGGAGGTTGATGATCTCTTCCAGATATGCAAGAAAATCCTCAGAATGGTTGGTTTCCCCCCAGCAGGTGTCTGATCCTGTATGACAGGTGGGCCCATGCGGCACCGCCTTAATGAGCAGGGTATCTTTGTCGCAATCCGTAAAACATTTGCACAGTCTGCCCAGCCCTCCCCACTCACTGCTGCTGCTGTTGCGTTCCACAGCCTTGAACAAGTATTACACTTGACTAGACCATAGCGCCTGATACGCCCCTCTCTGTATGGCTTAGGGTTAGCACACTCTCTGAATCTGCAGCACACACCATGC
>JBEISY010000376.1:0-2761 GCA_040375175.1 Chitinophagaceae bacterium | reverse complement strand
GTAGGTCTTGAAGTCATCAAACTCCTTTTGAGTAGCGATTCCCTTGTCATAATGCTGGTTGATTCTTTCCTGGTAGGTAGACAGCTTGTCGAACACCGTATCGTAGAAATCGAAAATGCCGGCGTTTTTGAATTGAATATCCTGAAACCTGCTGTGGTAAAGGATCTGGTCATAGATCTTATCCCGCTTTACGTTTGTGCCCGTAAGATTGCTTTTCAGGATCGCATCAGGAATTTTAAAGTCTGATGAGGTTGCTGCTTTATACGTGTCCGCCGTTTTATTCTCAATGTTGAAATCTCCAAGGATGAAGAGATTGTTGGATTGTTTCTTATCGATAAAATACTTCTTGCAAAAGCCAACAAGGGTTCCAATTTCTTTGACTCTTCGTTTGTATTCCGGACTGTTCTTGGATTCCTTTCCATAGTAAATGTGGGTGGTGCAGATGTCGAAATTCAGCCAGCCCGACTGAAAACGAATCACATAAGGTGCCCGTGCAAACTGGACGGTATTGCTTTTGCCCGGAATAATGATTTGTCCTGCAATGTTCTTAAAACTAACGGTTCGTTTATCGTACAAAAATGCGAGCCGCTCTTTGTTTCCCGACGTGCCTTCCGTAACGGTGCTGATGAAAACACCCCAGTCGTTCCCAAGTACACGCAGCACCCTGTTGAAGTCGCCGAGATTGTCCCTCACCTCTTGTATGGCCACCAGATCAAACCTTGAAATGATCTCCGCAATGTAGAAGATCGATTCTTCCATTCTGCCGCCATACTTTGTATTTCCAAGCTCACGAATGTTCCATGTGCCCAGGATCAGGTTGCCAGTGAGTTTCTTTTCCGGGATGCCGTTTGTTCTGCTACTGAGCCTTTTCCTTAGTTTGATGATGTTGTCTATAACAATCTTTCTATGGGATGCGTTGTCGATATAAAGGATATTTTCCTTGATCGGATTTAAATAGAAGTAGTTCATAACAGCATGTATTTCTGTTAAACTACATCTTTAAATATCGGATTGCAATACAACGAACAGGGTAATACTAAACCCTATTCCCTAAACACTTTCCTCCCATCCACCACCGTCAACACCACCTTGGTTTTGAAGATCTCCATCGGATCAATACTAAAAAGATCCTGAGACAGCATCACGAGATCTGCCAGCATGCCGGGAAGGAGTTTGCCTTTATGCTGATCATCAAAAGAGGCATATGCTGAGCCATAGGTATAGGCGCGCAGTGCTTCTGCAATGGGTAATCTTTGCTCCGGTACCCAGCCCATGGGTGGTTCGCCTTTGATGGTGCGACGGTTCACGGCGCTGTGCAAGCCGCGCATCGGATCTAGACTGATACAGGCGGGCCAATCGGCACCATAGACCAACCTCGCGCCGTTGTTCAGCATGGATTTCCAGGCAAAAGAACGGGGGAGCCGCTCCGCGCCAACAGCCTTGGCCCACACATCCACCGTGCCCGGATCCGCGTGGATGGGCTGCATAGACGGCAATACTTTTAATTGGGCAAAACGGGGAATATCTGCTGCCAGAACTTGTTCAATATGTTCTATCCGATGCCGGCGATCACGCGTACCGTTGGCTGCCGCTGCGGCCTCATAGGCATTGAGGACCTCGTGCACCGTACCGTCTCCAATGGCATGGGTGTACAATTGAAAACCTTCCTTATCCAGCCTTGCCACGAGTTGTTTGTATTGGTCTAACGGTATCGCATAGTGTTTTTCCTGTGCTTTATCATTTACAGGTATATCGCTATAGGGATCGGTCATCACCGCCGTATGACTTTCAATCACACCATCGAGCATAAATTTGATGGAGCGTCCTTTGAGCCAAAGCGTATCTCCGGGTTGATTTTTGTATTGGATGAAGGCCTGGATGTCTTTCTCCGGTGTGGTTTCATCCACACTAAATCCCATGGCAAAACGAAGCGTCATCTCTTTGTTGGCCAACAGCGTTTTGTAGAGTTCATATTCTTCCACATCGCCATTTGCATTTTGCACACTGGTGATCCCCAGCGATGCTGCATATTTTAAACCTTGCCGGAGAGAATTCAGTTTATCTTCTCTCGATGCCTTCGGCACCAAATTACCAACCAGCTCTTGCGCACCTTCCAGCAGCGCACCGGTCGGTTCTCCATTGGCGTCCTTCACTACTTCGCCAAATCCTTTGTATACGGTAGACTTGTTGATCCCCGCCAGCTCCAGCGCTTTTGAATTGGCGAGTCCAGTATGCCCATCATAGGCGCGGATATACACCGGCTTATCGGGCACCAGACTGTCGAGGTATTTTTTGTTTGGCATACCGCCTGTGAAAAAACCGTATTGCCATCCCCTGCCCGTCAGCCATTGTTTGGATGGATTGTTCTTAGCATAATCAATAATCACCGCCTTCATTTCTGCAAGGCTCGTGGTGCTGAGCAGATCAAGGTTTGAAAGAATTGTAGATCCGGAAAGGAAATGAATGTGTGCATCATTGAACCCCGGCGTGATGAGTTTGTTGCCCGCATCAATCAGTTCCGTTGAATCGCCTTTCAGGGCAAGCATCTCCGCATCGGTACCTGTTGCAAGAATGGTATTGCCACGGATGGCGATGGCCTGCACAAAACTGCTATCGGATGCACCTGTCCATATCCGTGCATGGTGAATGATCAGGTCTGCCTTAAGGGAATTGTTTGATTGGTTACAGGAAAGAATAGCAAAGAGAAGGACCAGGGAAAGAAAATATCTCATCATTTGATTTTAAGGGCGATGTTGATGGC
>JBEISY010000467.1:0-1880 GCA_040375175.1 Chitinophagaceae bacterium | reverse complement strand
TATGCGCATAAGGATATTGCATCTATGCTCGGTATTTCTGAAGGGACCAGTAAAAGTCAGTACGCACGCGCCCGGCGATTCCTTCAACAAATCCTTATTCCCAAAAACATTACTTCTTGAGCCAGGAGCATAAGGATATTGAACAATTACTTCGTGAAACCTTTAAAGGTTACCAGGAACCGGTGTTTGAATCTGACTGGGAACAGCTTGAGCGTGCACTGCCTCGTGAAAAACATCGCCACAGGTTTCTGTGGGCATTCTGGCTTTCCTTACCGGTGGCCGCAGGAATAGCATTTTGGCTCTTTCAGCCTAACGCCATTGTTCAGCATTCTAAAAGTGTTGAAAAGACTTTAAGCCATGCACAAGGCAAGGAAATCAATCCATCAGATGTGAACCAGATGCCAGCTGATGATGGAATTTCTTATGAAAAAATAACTCCCCCCAGCCGGAATCGTTCGCAGGCAACTGCGTCAGGAACTTCGGAAAAACGGTTGGAAAAGTCGGCATACCGCCGGACTGATGCAGTTCAATCCCGCAATGGAAGTAAAGGTGAAAGCCAGAATTGGTCCAGCGCGGGCAACAACAGTCTCGGCGGTAGTACCGGACAAATCAACAACGAATTAAGGGAATTTAAAGGTGAAATCCCAAATCTTTCGGGAAGGAGTTTTCATCAAATTGTTTTTAATTATTCCAGAAGCAAAGCAGCAAAACTTGTTTTCGGAAACTACAGGCCTGCATTGGATGGATGGCGGCATTTTCGCGGGCCGGAGGTCTGGATGATTGCCGGTGTTCAATTCTTATCTTCTGCTGCCATGAATGTGGCGGATAAAGATGAATGGAAGGGGAAAGGGCTATCGCGCAGCAGGCTTCAACAAGGGTTAATCCGGGAAATAGCGGCCGGTATTTCGATACCTTTTGGTTTGAGTTCGCTTCAGGTAGGACTGGGTGAATCACAAACACTAAAACCTATGAGACAGCACTGGACGGTGAAAACCAGAATGGTGATTGATTCTATTCCCTACCGCAATATGCCGGGTGATACTTTATTCTGGATCCCTGTGCGGTTTGCCGATACACTGGTGGATGTGGTCACGGAATTCAGTGAAAAAAGGTTGATCATTCCGTTCCGGTTTACTCAGAATTTCCCAATTTGTGCTAAATTCGGGTTGAATTTCCAGGTCGGAGGCCAATTGGGAATTTTACAATCCATGAAGGCAACCATACCATCCCCATATACCGACTATACCTGGAGTCAAGTTCGCAGCGGTATGGCAGGAACAGCGCAGACAAACGCCCCAGTGGGATTGGTAGATGCCAAGAACCATTTGCGGTCGCGCATCGATGTGCAACTGGGAACCGGTGCTTATTGGCGGTTCAATAGAAATCTGACAGTGAAAACTAATGTAATGCGAACTTCAGGCCTGAATCCATTGACCCGCAATGGAGAAAAATATCATCAATGGGGAGGTCAATTAATGTTCATGTATCAATGGTAATTGCGGTATCGGCTAAACGAATCCTTCAGGGATTATTGTGTGCATTAGTGATGCAAGCGGGAACAGCTATGTTGTCTGCTCAGCTCCTGCTCCCATTGAAAACAAACCTCATGGCTCCGCCTGTAGTTCGTCAAACAGAAGGTAATATTTATGCAATTTGGCCAGAGCGATCTACGGACAGCATGGATTTATATCGTTGATCGCGTTATGATGGCCGCACCTGGACAAATATGCCCCCACTTCGCGTGCAGCGCGGCGGCGTTATTACCGATTTGGCTATATATAATGGGAAGGTATATGTTTCCGGCAATTTTAAGTTATACAATGATCCCAGTTCAACTGTTTAACAGTCCTGGAAAATAAAGTTTGGTCTGGGGTGGCATC
>JBEISY010000411.1:0-2416 GCA_040375175.1 Chitinophagaceae bacterium | reverse complement strand
GCGACATGATCATTAATGTTGGCCCGCAGCACCCTGCTACACATGGTGTGCTTCACCTGGTGATCACACTGAATGGCGAGACGGTGAAGAAAGTGGAGCCGCATCTCGGATACATACATCGATCTATTGAAAAGATGTGTGAATCATTGAGTTATCGGCAGTTTATTTATTCTACGAGCCGCATGGATTATCTCTCCTCCCATATCAACAACCATGGCTGCGCATTGGCGGTGGAAAAGGGATTGCAGGGGGAGATTCCCGCGCGTGCGGAAGTGATCCGTGTGTTGATGGGAGAGCTTACCCGCGTGGCTTCGCATATTCTTTGGTGGGGAGCAATGGCGATGGACATTGGTGCGTTCACACCGTTCTTCCATGCCTTCAGGGAAAGGGAGATGATCAATGAGATCATGGAAGAAACCTGCGGCGCCAGGTTGACCATGAATTATATGGTGCCCGGTGGGGTGATGTTTGACCTGCATCCGAATTTTCAAAAGCGTGTAAAGGCCTTGTTGCAACAGTTCAAGGATAAACTCGATGAATACGATGAACTCGTAACCTTCAACACCATATTTATTAATCGTACGAAAGGGGTGGGATTTATCAGCGCCGAGGACGCCATCAGTTATGGCATGAGCGGTCCGTCTGCACGCGCTTCCGGTGTGAGTTGTGATATTCGGAAGATCTATCCCTATGGAATGTATGATAAGGTGCAGTTCGATGAAGTGTTGCTACAGGAAGGAGATACTTATGCCAGATATATGGTGCGGATGAAAGAGATCAGGCAGAGTTTGTCCATCATTGAACAATTGATCGATAATATTCCGGAAGGTGATTTTCAGGCCAAGACAAAGGCCGTGTTGAAATTACCGAAGGGTGAGTATTATTCAAGGGTGGAAACGGCGCGCGGAGAATTTGGTGTGTACATGGTGAGTGAAGGTGGAATGACACCGTATCGGATCAAGTTCCGCTCGCCGGGATTTTCAAATCTCAGTGCGCTGGATCATATGACCCGTGGGTCAAAGATCGGGGACCTGGTGGCTACGATGGGGAGTCTGGATCTGGTGATACCAGATATAGATCGATAATGTGGCAATTTGGCAATGCGGTAATGCGGCAATTAAAATGATGATTAGTTTTTCAGAAATAGCATCTTCTGTTCATCAATGGCTCAACAGTCATTTGTCGCCTGCATGGGTGCTGACGGTGGAGATGATTATTGTGGGTGTGGCAGCCATTACATTGTTTGCCTTACTGGGACTGGTGTTGGTGATCATGGAGAGAAAGGTGGCGGCTTATATGCAGATCCGTCTAGGCCCCAACAGGGTTGGTCCAAAAGGAATGCTTCAGTCGGCCGCGGATACCGTGAAGTTGTTGGTGAAAGAAGGCATCACGCCTGCAGGTGCAGACAAGTTCATGTTCAACCTCGCGCCGTTCATTGCTATGATCACGGCCATGCTTTTGTTGGCTCCTCTTGGTTTTGCAAAAGACTTCCAGATCTGGGATCTCAATATCGGTGTATTGTATGTCACAGCTGTTTCCTCCTTATCCGTTATTTCCATTCTGATGGCCGGCTGGAGTAGTAACAACAAGTATTCTTTGTTGGGGGCTATGCGTAGTGGTGCACAGATCGTCAGTTATGAACTCAGTGCTGGATTGGCCATCATGACCATTGTAGTGTTGACGGGTAGCTTGCAGTTAAGCGAGATCGTGGAGTCGCAACGTAACGGCTGGTGGATTTTCAAAGGACATCTGCCTGCCCTGATCGCTTTTGTGATTTTCATTATCGCGGTAACGGCAGAAACCAACCGCGCCCCTTTTGACCTTGCGGAAGCAGAGTCTGAGTTGACGGCAGGTTTTCATACAGAGTACTCCGGGATGAAGTTTGCGTTGTTCTTCCTGGCAGAATACATCAATGTGTTTATTGTGTGTGCCATTGGCGCCACATTATTCCTTGGAGGATGGATGCCGTTCCATATCGGGAACTGGGAAGGGTTTAATCATGTGATGGATTACATTCCATCTTCCATCTGGTTTTTCGGAAAAACCTTCTTTTTGATTTTTGTGATCATGTGGTTCAGGTGGACCTTTCCGCGGTTGCGGATAGATCAGTTGCTGGACCTGGAGTGGAAATACTTACTGCCGATCAGCATGTTTAATATCATCCTGGTGACGGTGATCGCGATTTTGAATTGGCACTTGTAGCAATTAGACAATTGGACAATTAGACAATGCGGTAATTATGTTTATAGTAGACTATATAAAAAGTATTTACGGGGCGATGAAGTCAATGGGGACGGGTATGAAACGCACCGCCTACTATTTCACGCACCATAAAGAGATCATCACGGAGCAGTATCCTGATAACCGGGATACCCTCGTGCTTCCTAAGAGGTTCAGGGGCGAAGTAGTGATGACG
>JBEISY010000040.1:0-9356 GCA_040375175.1 Chitinophagaceae bacterium | reverse complement strand
GCCACCAAGGTTTGGATCGATGAAGTGCCGCATAGGTTTGAGGCCAACTCCGTGCTGCCCATCATGCTCAACCAGAGTTTCCGGTTTGAAGATGGTACGGATATCATCGGCCTGCAATTTGACCGTAACTTCTACTGCCTGCAAAACCACGATTCGGAAGTAGGTTGCTATGGCTTCCTCTTCTTCGGACCCCAGCCTACCATGTTTGTTCACCTGCAACCGGAGGATCAGGTTCGCATGGAGCAACTCTATCAACAGTTCAACGACGAGTTTGCCAATAAAGAAGATATCAAGGCGGGTATGTTGCGGGCACTTCTCGTGAACCTCGTGATACAACTCACCCGCATCGCCAAAAGACAATATATTCCCACTGCCCCCTATCATTCTTTTGAACTCATCCGCCAGTTTCACTTCCTTGTGGAACTTCATTTTAAAAAGGAACACCAAGTCCAGCACTACGCAGGCCTCCTCAATAAATCCCCAAAAACCATCGCCAACCTCTTTACCGCCCACAGCACCAAAACACCCCTGCAGGTGATCCACGAAAGGATCATCACCGAGGCAAAGAGACTATTGCTGTACACCGACAAATCCGTTAAGGAAATCACGAATGAGCTGGGCTTTGCAGATCTCACCCATTTCTCCAAGTTCTTTAAGAACCAGACCGGACAAAGCCCCACCGATTTTCACAAACCAACCCCCTGAACGGAAAAAGATACCACCCTTCGGGAACTATTGCCATTGCCCACCCCTGCCCTTGACGGTAGTTTTGCTGCATGAACAATCAACGGATCTTCTTAACCATCGCAGCATTGCTGGTGCTCGCATCAGCCAACGCTCAATCGGTCTTTTCCCAGAACGGAAAAGCCATCCGGGGCTATGACCCCGTGGCCTACCACACCGAGAACAAAGCCATGGCCGGCGCAGATTCCCTGCAGTTCTCCTGGAACGGAGCCAACTGGTTCTTCAGCAGCCAGGAAAACCTGACCCGCTTCAAATCCGAACCAGACAAATACGCTCCTGCCTATGGCGGCTACTGCGCCTATGGGGTCAGCGAAAATCATCTCTCCCCCACGGACCCGCAGGCGTTCACCATCGTCAGGGATACCCTCTATCTGAACTACAACCTGAAAGTGAAATCCCTCTGGCTCAAAGACACAACCACAAGAATTCAAACCGCCAATGCATATTGGCCCAAACTGAAATAACATGAAATACGTTTTTTTACTCTTCCTGACAATCATCGGCATCAACGCCAATGCACAATCTGATCAACGCGCCAAAGCTTTCAACATAGAAAAAGGTCTTGCCGTCTCTGGTTTTGATGTGGTCGCTTACTTCACCCAGAACAAAGCCATGAAAGGCGATGCAAAATTCGCCGTATTCTACGAAGGCATTACCTACCGCTTCTCCAGCGATGCCAACAAAACCCTGTTCCTGAAGAACCCTAAAAACTATGAACCCCAATACGGCGGATGGTGCGCTTATGCCATGGGAGCCACCGGAGAAAAAGTAGAGATCGATCCGGAGACCTTCAAAATCCTCAACGGAAAACTCTATCTCTTCTACCACAGCTGGACCAACAATACCCTCACCAAGTGGAACAAAGATGAAACCCATTTAAAGACCGAAGCCGATAAAAATTGGACCAAACTCTATCACTAAACAAAATCATGCAAACAACTACACGTATCATCGACTGGCTTTTTCGCATAGCCATTGCCGTTATCTTGTTACAGACCCTTTACTTTAAATTCTCTGGTCATCCGGAATCGGTTGCCCTGTTCTCCAAACTGGGCGTAGAGCCCTGGGGCCGGATCGGTACAGGTGTTATTGAACTGATCGCAGGCATTCTCATCCTTATTCCCGCAACAGCATTGATTGGCGCAGCGCTAAGCCTCGGTCTCATGGCCGGCGCCATCGCATCGCACTTGTTTATCATCGGCATTGAATCCGATAACGATGGCGGTCAACTCTTCATGTTGGCAATCATCGTTCTGGCGCTGTCATTGGTTGTCCTCGCCATCCGCAGAAAAGAAATCCCTGTCTGGCTTGCCCGCCTGAAGAAAACTTCCTGAACCCATGAATGTATTTGCACAACTCGAAGAGCAAGCAAAACTCCTGCATGACGTCATATCATCTCTCCCTGAAAACGCATATCAGCAAAAGATCCCTGCGCTATACCATGCCAGCATAGGCGACCATACCCGGCACATTGTAGAAATCCTGCAGTGTGCCGTGCACGGGCATATTACCGGCGTAATTGATTACCACAACCGGGAAAGAAATTTGCAGTTGGCAGAAGACCCTTCCCTTGCACTAGCGTCTCTCCAAGCAGACACGCTGTGATATTACAGTGCTGCACTACCAACTGGGTGGAAGTTGCATGGGATATAAATTCTACTACACTAAAAATTAAGGATCGATGGCATTTACTTGGCGCCGAAAACCTGCGTCCAGTAATTGCCTTCCCTTCCCGCACCGATCTCTTTGAACGATGCGTTCATGATGTTCTTACAGTGACCCTCGCTGGCCAGCCATGCCGTCATGACCGCCAGTTCAGAACCGTATCCATTGGCGATGTTTTCACCGTAGGTCTTCCACATGTATCCAGCAGCCTTGATCCTGTCGCCAGGACTTGAACCATTCTTACCGGTATGACTGAAGTAATTATTGACGGACATATCCTTGCTATGATCATACGCTGCTTTCGCCAGCTGATCATTCCATGTAACGACCGCAACGGCAGGCATCACGGTACTGCCACAAGTACAGCCCTTTTTCCTACTGTCATTGATCAATTGCAGCATCAGGTCTTTATTGATATTATATACTACTGATCCACCACTGGGTGTTCCGCCGGACGGTTCTTCGGGTGTACCTTGGGGTTCTGCAGATTCTTTGGTACAGGAGATCGCAAAAATAAACAAAGCGAGCACGAGGAGGAGCCTGGTTTTCATACTAGGATTTTGTATGTCTATGCAAATAACGAACCAATTGGCGGCTTTAGTGTGAAGTAGTTTACTAATAGCTGATAACCAGTGAGGTAGGTCGCAGGTCGCAGGTCGCAGTTCGCAGTTCGCAAAGGACGCAGCCTTAATCCTCTCCCTATATCCTCTCCCTATATCTTCTCCCTTTAGCGTCTCCCTTGCACTTGAGTCTTCAACAACTGAAGACTAGCGTCCATCAACGGCCCCTTCATATCCGCCGCCATCATCCCGTAAAATTTCTCCCAGGGATACCATTTCAACTCTTCCACGATATACCAAACCACCTGAACGGAGTCTTCCGATGGGTTGCGTTTCTCCACTGAGAATCCGGAAATAAACGGCCGTCCCTGGTTGAGTGTCAGGGATGTAGCTACACCATTACTGTTGACGGTATCAATATGTATGGAATTGATATTGCCATTTGCGGTTGTCCAGGTGAGCATTGAATCCGAAGCCTGGATGTTCTTTCCGTCTTTCACGAGTAAATTCCAGGATTCCCAATTGTCCAGATTCCTGATTTCGGCAATAACACTGTCTTTATTCGCGGAAACTTTCACCCATTTCGAAGTCATCACGTGATCCGGAAGGATGAGTGAAAAACCAAGCATCACTACAAAGAGACCGGCCAATCCAATGATCACCGGCTTGATCCATCGTTGCATGTTATTCCCATTTAAATACGCGCACCGCCACAGCATAAGCCACAACGCCCCAGGCCAGCAATACCGCGAGTTCTGTACCACAATCCGTCAGGTGCGCGCCATCAAAAGCTACGTTGCGCATGGCCGTATTAAGGTGCGTCAGCGGTAATACTTTAGAGATGGGTTGCAACCATTTCGGAAAATTATCCACCGGAAAAAATGTTCCGGCCAATAAAAACTGCGGAAGCGTGATCAGGTTAGAAAAAGGCGGGATCGCTGCTTCGTTCTTGGCCATCCCACTTACAATAAATCCAAAACCCATAAAGACCAACAGGCCGATCAAGCTCAATACCAACATCTCGATCATCGTCACAAAACCGTTGACAAGTGTTAAGCCAAAAAAATAATGGCCCAACACAAGAATGATCACTGCCGTGAGCATCTGGAAGATGACCCTGCTAAGCGCTTCACCAAAAACGATGTATCCTTTCTTGATGGGTGTGGCGAAGAAGCGCTTCAGCACCAGGTTTTGCCGAAGACTGAAAAAGATAAAAGCCACGCCAAAGACTCCTGCACTCAACAATGAAAATCCAAGCTGGCCAGGAAGAATGAAGTCGATAGTTTTGTACACCCGCCCCGGCAACTTCTCTTCCATAATCAAGACCGCCACGGAAGGCTGCTGGGGATAGAGGATCTGGTTGAACCGAAGGATCACCGTATTGATGATAGACTGCAACACTTTCACATTCTGCACATTGCTGGCACCTGAGGTTTTCATATCGATGACATACCTTGGCCCGGGCTGTTGCTGTTCCCGGATATTCAGGATCGCCGTCATCTTTCCCCTTTCCAGGTCCGCTTCCATTTCCGCCAGGGGCTTGTTCACGAGGGTCAGTCCTACACTATCCCGCAACACTCGATACAACATAGAACTGGTATCGCTTTTGGGATTAAAGCCCACTTTAAAGGTTACCCTTCCTCCACCGCCGATGAAACCAAAGACCAGGATAAAGATCAAAGGAAATAATACACTGAAGACGATGGCAGACGGGCTGCGCAGCAGAGACCGGAAACTGGCGCGGGTGATCGCCAGCATCGCTTTAAGATGACTGTAATTTGTATTCATACCAGCGGGGCAAAACTCGGGAAATTTACCCAATCAACGCAAGGCAAATTCAAAAGGCAGCCTTGCCTGCACTTTTCCACTCAATGCTTTAAGCTGTTGTAAGCGGGAATAGAGCGCAAATGTTTCTTTGCCGAGCTCTTTCTCCATCGCCACATGAGAGATGTTGTTGTACGAGTTGAAGAGCTGATCCCAGGGTGATCTCGGCTCAGGATACTCACGGATCGCATATTCTTTCAAGCCCGCTTTAGCCGCAGCCGCACGGATGGCGTCATCCAGTCCGCCCAATCGGTCAACCAGCCCGTTGCCCAGCGCCCGCTGGCCCGTCCATACCCTACCCTGTGCAATGCTGTCTATATACGTAACTGATTTCTTCCTTCCTTCAGCAACCCTCCCCTTGAAATCCGCATAGATCACATCCACCTGTTGTTGCATGATCTTCTTCTCCGCTTCAGTCAGCGGTCTCGTAATGGTGATCGCATCTGCATAGGGCGATGTCTTCACGCCATCAAAGGTGATACCCAATTTGTTCTTCATAAAACCCTGCATATTGGGGATCATCGCAAATACACCGATGGATCCGGTAATGGTGTTCGGCAACGCGAAAATACTATCGGCCACACAAGCAATGTAGTATCCACCGGAAGCAGCCACATCGCCCATGGATACCACCACCGTCTTTCCTTCCGATTTAGCCAGACTGAGTTCTCTCCAGATCTTTTCGCTGGCGAGGCTGCTGCCACCCGGACTGTTCACACGCAGCACAATGGCCTTCACGGCATCGTCATTGCGAAGCTTACGGACCAGGCTCAGATAAGTATCACCTCCCACTTGTCCGTCCTCGCCCTTGCCATCAACGATCTCCCCTTCAGCATATAATATTGCGATCCTACTCGTCTTGTATTCACTGAGCTGTAAGGCATGCAGGTATTCACCTGGCTGCACAAAGTTGATCTTGTCTTTCGCATCGATCTTCAATTGCTTTCTCATCTCTTCACGCACCTGGTCATCGTAACGCACCCCATCGATCAACTTAAACTTCACCGCGTCATCTGGATGCTGCACGGCATAGGTCTCTGCATAACGGCGAAGCTCACCCGAATCCAGCTTGCGGGATTCTGCACAAGTGTAAAGGAACCTTGCATACACATCGCCGAGCCATACACTGCTCTGCAATCGGTTCTCTTCAGACATTTTCTCAACACGGAAAGGCTCGGTGGCAGATTTGAATTTGCCATCGTAAAAGATCTGGGGCTGGATCTCTAAACGATCCAATGCATTTTTGAAGAACACATACTCGAGTGAAAATCCGGTCCAATCAAACATTCCCTTTGGATTGCAATAGATCCTGGTGGCCACATTGGCCACGTGGTAACTCTGCTGGTCCATATTGTCTGCATAGGCCAGCACCCATTTACCGGAGGTCTTGAACTCCTGGATGGCAGTGCGGAGTTCCTCGCTGGTGGCATAACTGTTGGCATTGCCATTGGCCTTGATATAAATGCCTTTGATGGAAGAGTACTTAATGGCATGACGGATCATGCGGGTAAGATCGTATAAAGAAGGTACTTCGTCTTCTACATTGCCGGTGAGTTCTGTAAGCGGATTGACTTCCTTTTTATCCCGAAAGGATTTTGCCAGATCAATATACAATACTGATTTGGAAGCAATACTGGTTTTGCCATCGGCCATCAGTCCTGAGACGGCTATGGAGAAAAAGAAAAAGATAAAGAGGCAAAAAACCACCAGTGCGAGAAAGGCGGCCAAAAACATCTTCAGGAATGTCCTCACTTGCTAGATTTAGATCGGCAAAATAAGGATATTTGGCACTCTCCCGAGCATTCGTTTATGAACCGTACATATTTACTGATAGGTGGGAACATGGGTCATAGAGAGGCCAACCTGGCGGCCGCAAGCGAGATGATCCATCGGCGCTGCGGATCGGTGTTGGAACATTCATCCCTTTACGAAACCGCGGCCTGGGGCCTGGAGAACCAGCCGGATTTCCTGAACCAGGTGCTGCTGGTGGAAACAGCTCTGCAACCCCGTGCGCTATTGGCGGAGCTATTAGAGATAGAGCAGGAGCTTGGGCGGATCAGGCAGCAGAAGAACGGTCCACGTACCATCGATCTGGATATCATATTATATAACGATGAAGTGATCCAGGAACCCGGCCTGCAGATTCCCCATCCCCGGATGGCATCCCGCCGCTTTGTGCTGACCCCCCTGGCCGAGCTCGCCGGAAAACTTATCCACCCGGTATCGTTGAAAAGCATTGACCAGATGCTGGCCGAATGCCCTGACCCGCTCCCTGTTAATAAAAAAAACATCTGATTCAGGATGGTCATCTTAAGTTTGACCAAGCATTATGAATCATCATTTTGTAACCATTGAAGGGAATATTGGCGCAGGGAAAACCACTTTATCGCATCTTTTGGCGCGCCATTACAATGCCCGGCTCATATTAGAAGAATTTGCAGATAACCCTTTTCTCCCGAAGTTTTACGAGAACCCCAATCAGTATGCCTTCCCCGTGGAGCTGTTTTTCATGGCGGAACGGTTCAAGCAATTAAAAGATTTGCTGCAACAGAAAGACCTGTTCCAACAGATCACGATCTCCGACTATCTGTTCACGAAATGTTTGCTCTTTGCCAAAGTGAATTTACCGGAAGACGAGTTCAGGTTGTACCAGCGACTGTTTGATATCCTGCAGCAGCAGGTAATCATGCCGGAACTGCTGATCTACCTGCATGCACCGGTGAATAAATTACAGGAGAACATCCGCAGGCGCAACCGCTCTTATGAGCAGAAAATTCCCGATGATTACCTGTTCAACATTCAACAAACCTATACCCATTATATCCGCCAGCACAACATTAAAACCATTTTTGTGGATGCGGGCAATGCGGACTTTCTTGGCAATCCAAAACATTTGCAAACCATTATTGACGCACTGGAAAAAGACTATGACCATGGACAGCATTTCCTGGCACTGCCATAAACATCGCGCATGAAACAGGCTTACCATGTGCTGCGTCATCCAGAGTTCCGGCTGTATATTTTCTCCCGGTTCTTTTTCATCCTTGTGGTGAATATGCAGGCCACGCTGATCAGCTGGAAGGTGTATGAGATCACCAAGGATCCATTCAGCATTGGGCTCATCGGACTGATCGAATTTGTTCCCGCCGTGATCATGGCGTTTTTTGCCGGGCATATCATTGACCTCAGCGATAAACGAAAAATGATGCTTGCCGCTATGGCCGCGAATGTTGTTTTGACACTCACCCTCACAGGAATTACTTCCAACTTCTCCCTTCAAACTTTCTCCTCTTCAATAATATTGACTGTCATCTATGCAGTAGTGTTTTGCACAGGCATATTGAGATCATTCAGCGGTCCAACTTCCTTTGCCATGGTGAGCCAACTGATTCCCAAAGATGAACTGCCTAATGCCATCACCTGGCACAGCGGAAGCTGGCAGATCGGTGCGGTATCCGGACCTGCCCTGGCCGGAATCCTTTACGGCACCATCGGTGTAACACCTACTTTTTCCCTGATGATCGGCTTGTTTGTGGCGGCACTGATCCCCATCTCCCTGATGCGTCCCAAGCCGCCCGTGCCACAGACCGGCCAGGAATCCATGCTCTTGCGTATTCGCGAAGGCTTCCGTTTTGTGTGGCGCACGAAAGAAGTATTGGGAACGATGAGCCTCGATCTTTTTGCGGTCTTTTTTGGCGGCGCTACTGCGCTGCTGCCCTATTTTGCCGATGTTGTGTTGAAGACCGGTCCGCAGGGCCTGGGAATGCTTCGCTCCGCACCTGCCGTGGGCTCTTTGTTTGTATTGGCATGGGTCACCTTTAGGCCCCTCCAAAAACAACAGGGCAAACTGATGATGCTGTGCGTGGCGGGATTTGGGGCGATGATCATCCTCTTCGGCCTCTCGCAAATGTTCTGGCTCTCCATGTTTGCCCTATTCATGAGTGGCGTGCTCGATGGGATCTCCGTGATCGTCCGCAGCACCATCCTGCAGCTCAAAACACCAGACGAGATGCGTGGCCGCGTGGCCTCCCTGAATAGTATCTTCATCATGAGCTCCAATGAACTCGGCGCCTTTGAAAGTGGGTTAACCTCCCGCCTCATGGGTGTGGTCCCCGCCGTGGTTTTTGGCGGCACCATGACCCTCGCCGTAGTGGTGTTTCCCTGGCTCAAGGTGCCGACGTTGAAAAAACTGGAGTATTAGTTCGCAGGTCGCAAAGGTCGCGGAGGTCGCATTTGGTTCCTGCAACCTTTGCGACCTACGCGAACTGCGACCTAATTCCTTATTTTTGCCCCTTCTTATATGAACGAATCGCTACGGGAACAACTCCTCATCCTCGCTACCACGCCGATCTACGTGGTCATCATCGGTATGGAAATCATCCTCAGCAACCTGCAGGAAAAAAAGGTGTATTCCGTAAAAGATACCGTCAACAATTTCCTGTTGATGCTGCTGAATGGCGGACTGGACTTGCTTTTCAGGTCCGTTTATGTAGTGGTTCTGGTGTTTGTTTGGAACTACCGCGTGGCAGAAATTTCCACGCCGTGGATGTATTGGATCACCCT
>JBEISY010000385.1:0-2695 GCA_040375175.1 Chitinophagaceae bacterium | reverse complement strand
CATCAAAGCAAAGATCGTAGGTGAAGCTGCAAACGGACCGCTGACACCAGATGCAGATGATATACTCACCTCAAAAGGAGTGTTGGTGATCCCAGACATGTACCTCAATGCCGGTGGTGTAACCGTATCTTATTTCGAGTGGCTGAAAAACTTAAGCCACGTTCGTTACGGAAGGCTGGAAAAAAGATTTGCAGAAAACCAGAATCAACTGATTGTTGACCAGTTGGAACAGATCACCGGACAAAATATTCCCGCGGATATCAGGAAGAAACTGATCATGGGTGCCGATGAGGTTGACCTCGTGCGCAGCGGTCTGGAAGAAACCATGATCGGCTCCACACATGAGATCGTTGACCTCTGGAACCAGCATCCGGATATTAAGAACATGCGTACCGCTTCGTTTGTAGTAGCTATTAATAAGGTGGGAACGTCTTATACTGAGCTCGGTATATTCCCTTAATCATCAGGTTGAAGGTGGAGGTTGGAAGTTGGAAGTATTCTTCCACCTTCAACCTTCAACCTTCCACCTTCAACCTTTCTTCCACTCGGGCATTTCCCCCAAAGACTCAAGCCGTCCATCGACCTTCTCAAACACCATCACACCGTCACCATTGGTGATACACAGATAAGGAACAGGAATGGCGATGTGGTATCGCAATACCTGCATTAGCGTTTCTTGCGTCAGCGTAACCGACTGTGCCTTGCACTCCACCAGCATCCAGGGATTGAATTGATGATCGTAGACCAGGAGATCATAGCGTTTGGACATTTCACCCACCATGATGCCTTTCTCCAGGCTGATCATTTCCTTCGGGTATTGAACGGTCTGCTTCATCCATTGAAAGATATTTTGCCGCACCCACTCTTCCGGTGTTAGTTTCACCCATCGTCTTCGGATCTCACAAAAAATCTGGGCACCTTCCGGCAGGTTTTTTATTTGAAAAGGATATGAAGGAAAGACCGGGGTGATCATGCCTGCAAAGTAATCACTAATTTTATCCGAACAGGACCCATAATATGAATACAAAAGAAGAAATCGTTCAGAACTGGCTCCCACGGTATACGGGAGAAAAACTGGAGAACTTTGGCAAGTATGTATTGCTGACCAACTTTTCCAATTATGTGCGCTTGTTTGCAGAATGGCATGGGGCAGAGATCACCGGACTGGATAAACCGATGCAGACCGCAACGGCCGATGGCATTACGATCATCAACTTTGGAATGGGTAGTCCAACTGCGGCAACAGTGATGGATCTGCTCACCGCCATACACCCCTCGGCCGTATTGTTCCTTGGCAAATGCGGCGGTTTGAAATCCAGGCACAAAATTGGTGACCTGCTGTTGCCCATAGCAGCCGTCAGGGGGGAAGGTACATCTAACGACTATTTCCCTCCCGAAGTGCCGGCATTGCCCGCGTTTGCATTGCAGAAAGCGATATCTACCACCATTCGGGATTATGAGCAGGACTACTGGACGGGCCCCGTATACACTACTAACAGAAGGGTCTGGGAGCACGATGAAGAATTCAAAGAATACTTACAGAAGATCCGTGCTTACGCCAATGATATGGAAACAGCCACCATCTTCTCCGTTGGATTTCACAACAGGATCCCAACCGGCGCACTGTTGTTGATCAGTGATTCACCGATGACACCTGAGGGGGTAAAAACGGAAGAGAGCGACAAAAAAGTGACCACCAATTTTGTAGAGCTTCACTTGAAAATTGGTATTGATTCCCTGAAGCAGCTGATCAACAATGGCCTCACCGTGAAACACCTGAAATTCTGATGGTTCAGCCTTTGCTGGAGATCAAAGGGCTCGATGTCCGTTTCCAAACGGAAGATGGCCCTTTCCATGCTTTGAAAAACGTATCCCTGAACATACAACGGGGACGGATAACCGCAGTTGTGGGGGAGTCGGGCTCCGGAAAATCCGTTACTGCGCTATCTATTTTACAGTTGCTTGCACCCAATGCAACATATGCAAATGGTGAGATCATCTATCATCAGGGATCCGGATCGGTGGACCTGCTGAAGCAACCTGTGGCTATGCTCCGCAGTTTACGCGGCAATAGTATTTCGATGATCTTCCAGGAACCGATGACCTCTTTAAATCCGCTGATGCGATGCGGGGAACAGGTGGCCGAGGCCATCATGCTGCACAAAAAATGCGACCAAAAAACAGCGAAGGACCAAACCATTGCATTATTCCAAAAAGTACAGTTGCCAGACCCAACGGGCATGTATAAACGATATCCGCACCAGCTCAGCGGCGGACAGAAACAACGCGTGATGATTGCCATGGCCATGAGCTGCGGGCCGGATCTTTTGATTGCCGATGAGCCCACAACGGCATTGGATGTCACCGTACAGAAAACCATTCTCGAACTGATCCGCACCCTGCAACAGGAGACCAATATGGGCGTCATCTTTATCACCCACGATCTGGGCCTTGTCTCAGAGATCGCTGATGATGTGGTGGTAATGTATAAAGGTGAAGTGGTAGAAAATGGTATGGTGGAGAATGTACTCCGGCAGCCATCGCATCCATACACACAGGCCCTGATCGCCTGCAGGCCCATCCTTCATCCCAAAGGCAGCAGGCTTCCAACGGTTGCTGATTTTATGGGGGATCAACCACCCGCTGTAAAACCGGTTCTGCAATCTGCCTCCCTACCTCCAACCTCCAACCTGCT
>JBEISY010000142.1:0-5345 GCA_040375175.1 Chitinophagaceae bacterium | reverse complement strand
TACTACTTTTCCGTTGAGGTGCAAAGTGAAAGGATATTCTACGGCATCGAAAAAATTTGCCGCACTGATCCGTGCATAGGTCCAGAGGCCGCGGGTTTTCATCTTCGCAAAATCATGCGCCACCTGCGCATCAAAGCCGATGCCGCTGAGCATGCAGGAGAAATGATGGTTGATGGTGAACGCATCAATCAATATTGCTTTCCCATATACGGCGAGTTCTAAAGCTTCTAAGGCATCCGTGGGGATGTTTGCGGCGCGCGCCAGTCCATTCCCACTGCCGGCGGGGATCACGGCAAATTCAATAGGAAGCTCGCGCAAAACAGATGTAGAATGGCTCACAGTTCCATCACCCCCGATCAACACAATCCTCCTTATTCCTTCTTCCTTTACCTTCTCCCTGAGTTCAGTGTAAACGCCCGTGGGATCAGTATCCATGAACTCAAACGGCACGCCCCATTGCTCCAGCTTCAGGCCGATCATGGTCTTGAGCCCGGCTTTTTCGCCAGTGCCGGAGATCGGGTTCATTAAGAGAATGAGTTTATCCATGGTAACTGCTTCATCAGTTCGCAGGTCGCAAGGTCGCAAAGGTCGCAAAGGTCGCATTTAGTGCGTAGACCACACAGTCACTGACTGCGAACTATGCGACCTACGCGACCTGCGACCTAGTTTACCATCGCAAAAGAGCGCTCGCCCAAGTGAACCCGCTGCCAAATGCAGCCAGACAAACCAGATCGCCCTGATTGATTTTGCCGGATTCCCAGGCTTCGCTCAACGCGATGGGAATGGAGGCGGCGGTAGTATTTCCGTATTTCTGGATATTGTTATGCACTTGGTCATCGCGCAGGCCGAGTTTCTGTTGTACAAACTGCGAGATCCTGAGATTGGCCTGGTGGGGTATGAGCATCTTGAGATCTGAAGGCTGGTAGCCATTGGTATTAAGGGCTTCCATGATCACTTCCGGAAATTTCACCACGGCTTTTTTGAAAACAGATGGCCCATCCATGAAAGGATAGTTTTCTGCTTTGTCGATCATCGCGTGGCTCATAAAATAATCACCCATCGGTGCATTGTCATTATACGTTGCGACGGGTTGTTCCATCCAGTGGTTGGCGTGTGTACCCGGATTGTACATCGCGAGGATCTCTGCGCTATCGCCATCGCTGTGCAGGTGCGTGCTCAACACGCCGCGGGATTCGTCAGAAGAAGGCTGCAACACTACAGCGCCGGCACCGTCTCCAAAGATCACACTCACGTTGCGGCTGCGCGTAGTAAAATCCAACCCAAAGGAATGTTTTTCGGAACCCACCACCAGTATATTTTTGTACATGCCGCTGCGGATGAACTGGTCGCCCACAGAAAGGGCATATACAAAACCACTGCATTGGTTCCTTACATCCAGCGCGCCGATCTCTTTCATTTTGAGCGCACGCTGAAGTAATACACCGCATCCAGGGAAATAATAATCTGGACTAAGTGTAGCGAAGATGATGAAGTCAATATCCTGTGGAGTGATGCCGGCTCTTTCGATGGCAATCTTAGCAGCTTCCACACCCATGGTAGTGGTGGTCTCACCTTTAACATCGGCAAATCGTCTCTCCACAATACCTGTTCTTTCCTGGATCCATTCATCGGTGGTATCCATCATTTTCATCATGTCAATATTGGTATAGACGTTCTTTGGGACATAGTGACCTATCCCGGCAATAATAGCACGCATAGCAAGCAACAATTTAGTAGGCCAAAGTAAGGAAAAATTGGTTGCGATTCACAACCATTGGATCAGCGGGTCCAATGCATGGTATCTGCGAATTCCAGAGCCTCTTTTTGCA
The DNA here is from genome assembly GCA_040375175.1 of Chitinophagaceae bacterium. GTDB lineage: Bacteria > Bacteroidota > Bacteroidia > Chitinophagales > Chitinophagaceae > Pollutibacter. Next base: position 3,516 of record JBEISY010000142.1, on the reverse strand, counting down.
CCGCTTGCCAATCCTTGGATTTGATATAAGAGCCGATGACATGATCCCCGGCATTAGGAATAGGCACCTGCTTTTTTGTGGGCGATGAGAATTGCTTGAACATCTCCAGCATGGCTGGTACTTTCACCACAGGATCCTGATTGTTTTCGTCCTTGAAATAATACATCATCAAAACGGGTTGCGTCACTGCAGCAAAAGTCTGTACGTTCATTTTATCTTCTATGAGCTGCTCCAATTCCACCGCACCTTCCAGTCTATAAGGTGAATACCAGTATTTTTTATAGCGTGCTGTAGTGTCTTTAGGAACCACATCGTCCCCACCTTTTACTGCCCTGGCAATATGAAGACCCCAGTGATCATTGAGGAGAAATGCGAATTGTTCATTGATGGCAGCGTTGGGGCTCATCAGTACCATCCCGGCAAGTTCAGGATAGTGTTCCGCGGCGAGCATGACGGCAAGGGTTCCCCCTGTGGACGTACCTACCAGAATTACACTGTCGCCCAGTTTTTTGCCGATGGCATACGCTTCTTTAGCGGATTCCCAAAGGGATGTGGCGGTCATGCGGGAAAGTGAGTTCTCTGCAAGCAGTCCATGGTCCGACAACCGGGAGAGGTAGAGGTTGGCATTGATATGCTTGGCGAAATTGATGTGAACCGGGTCGCCTTCTTCCTGGCTTGCACTGAAGCCGTGGAGGTAAACCACTGCGTATTTTGTTTTGGCTTTGGTGGTATCATTCACCCACATGATGCGCGCCTGGTTGTCTGGCTTGGTGTTGGCGCGGGATTCACGCACTTGGATCCACTGATCCAGCGCAATGCCCTCGTATAAGACTTTCGGAAGAACACTGTTGTATTGTCCTCCTTTCGGCCTTGGGCCAATAAAATAGATCACCATCAGACTTGCTATCAGTACAAGGAAAACACGCTTCATCATGATTTCAGTTCACAAAGGTGCCACAACCTTTGAAGGTTTTAAAATCTTTATCTGCACCCCTTTTGATGCGTACTGTGACGGCATGGGTGTACAACTGGCCAGACATTACATCAGCACATGAACCCTGAACGATAGAGATCTCCATGGTTGCGGATTCTGTTGATGTGGTATAAGTGGTGGTGTTGTCTTTGGTGATGGGTACAATCCAGGGGCTGTTAATCGCCGGCATCGCATAACTGGTAAAACGGATCAGGTTGCCGCTATCAAGGTCCAGACTCCATCCCGGTTCCTGCCCAAGTGCTACAAAATCAAAGCCTTCTGCTCTTTTTTTCTGCAATAACGCGGTGAAAGATGAATCCAGCGCGTTTGGTCCTTTGTCTTCTTCAACCTCAGTGATGTCTATTTTCTCAACGGTAACAGTTGCCGGCGGGTCTAAGCGACAACCGACAAGGCCATTTATGCAGGCCGTAAGAAATATAAGTGTTAATATCCGTTGATATGTCATCGTTGGCTACTAAAGATAAGTATTCCTATATTTGCAAATGCCTTCGCCAACAGCTAAATATCTGATCATCACCGGATTGGTTCTGGTGTTGATCGGCATGATATGGTATTTCTTTGGAGACAAATTAGGCTGGGTTGGTCGTCTTCCGGGAGATATCCGGATTGAGCGGCCTGGGCTTAAGGTTTATATCCCTATAACAACGATGATCCTGGCCAGTTTGTTATTGAGTCTCATCATGTATTTCATCCGTCGCCTCTGACAAAAGAATTCATTTAGAATTCACAGATTCTAGGCTTCCAAGAACCCATTTTGTCGTACCTTCGCGCAAAATTTAGGCAGACAAGGCGAGCCCTTGTCTTGTTTTTTTAGAATCATATGGAAATCAGAAATATAGCCATCATTGCCCACGTTGACCACGGTAAGACTACACTGGTTGACCGCATCCTGCATACCACAAAGGTGTTCAGGGACAATCAGGAAACCGGAGAGTTGATCATGGACTCCAATGATCTGGAACGTGAAAGAGGAATCACCATTTTCAGTAAGAATGCAGCCGTTATCTATAAGGATGTAAAGATCAATGTGATCGATACTCCTGGTCACGCTGATTTCGGTGGTGAAGTGGAGCGTGTATTGAAGATGGCCGATGGCGTGATCCTGCTCGTGGATGCCTTTGAAGGTCCGATGCCGCAAACCCGTTTTGTGTTGCAGAAAGCGCTTCAGTTGAATCTTCATCCCATTGTGGTGATCAATAAGGTGGATAAGCCTAACTGCAGGCCCGATGAAGTGCATGATGCTGTATTTGAATTGTTCTTTAACCTCGATGCTACGGAAGAGCAGCTGAACTTCCCGACCTATTATGGTTCAGGAAAGAACGGTTGGTTCAATGATTCATTGACACCGAGCGAAGATATCCTGCCGTTGATGGATGGCATCATCAAGTATGTGCCGCCACCAAAAGCAGCTGAAGGCCCATTGCAAATGCAGATCACTTCTCTGGATTACTCTTCTTTCCTTGGAAGGATCGCCATTGGTAAAGTAGCGAGGGGCGTGATCAAGGAAGGCCAAACTATTGCGTTGATGCAGGCCGATGGCAGCATCAAGCGCCAGAAGGTGAAAGAACTGTACGTGTTTGAGGGTATGGGTAAGCGTAAGGTAACTGAAGTCATTGCCGGCGATCTTTGCGCGGTGGTTGGTCTGGAAGAATTCAACATCGGAGATACCATCGCAGATTTCGAAAATCCTGAGGCTCTGCCAGTGATCAGCGTGGATGAACCCACGATGAGCATGATGTTCTCCATCAACAACTCACCATTCTTTGGCAGAGACGGAAAGTTTGTAACCTCCAGGCACCTGCGTGACAGGCTGATGAAGGAAACAGAAAAGAACCTCGCCATGCGTGTGGAGGAAACAGATAGTGCGGATAGTTTTTTGGTGTACGGTCGCGGTATTTTACACTTGGGTATTTTGGTGGAGACGATGCGCCGTGAAGGATATGAACTTACTGTGGGTAATCCGCAGGTGTTGGTGAAGGATATCGATGGCAAGCGCAATGAACCGTATGAGATCCTGGTGGTGGATGTTCCCTCTGAGTTCAGCGGTAAGGTGATTGACCTTGTTACACAGCGCAAGGGTGAAATGCTTGTGATGGAATCCAAAGGGGAAATGCAGCACCTGGAATTTGAAATTCCTTCACGAGGTTTGATCGGGTTGAGGAGCAATATGTTGACCAACACTGCTGGTGAAGCGGTAATGGCGCATCGATTCCTGGATTACAAACCCTGGAAAGGGGTGATCCCTGGCCGTAACAACGGCGTACTGCTGTCTAAGAATACAGAAAGAACTACAGCATATTCTATTGATAAATTACAGGATCGCGGAAGGTTCTTTGTGGATCCAGGTGAAGAGGTGTATGTGGGCCAGATCATTGCGGAGCACATCAAACCGGGCGACCTGGTGGTGAATGCTACGGAAGCGAAGAAGCTGACCAACCACCGCGCCAGTGGAAGTGATGATGCTTCCCGCGCTGCACCAAAGATTTTGATGACACTGGAAGAATGCATGGAATATATCCATC
>JBEISY010000128.1:0-5691 GCA_040375175.1 Chitinophagaceae bacterium | reverse complement strand
ATCGCTGACTTCAGTGCTGGCCAAGCCGAAGCGGTGGAAAATCTATATTGAAAGTGCCGCCTTTCTGCCTGCTAACAGCGCAGATGGTTACGTTGACCTTTACCAATCCGGCAGAAGAACCGTCATTCAGGATGGCTGGCTGATGACAGCGCTTCCTATACCCGTAGGCGCAAAACTTTTATCCATCAGCATACACTATACCAACACAACCACGGATACGAAGATGGCTACCTTTCTGCGAAAACACCAGGACAGGCACAGCCCCTCAGGAGAGATTGAAATGAGTTTCATCAATCTGCCCAATACAAGTCTCCCGCCAGACAACTACCTAACGGTAACGGATACCAGTTTTCCCGATAGCGGTTTGATCCGGGATAAATTCCTGCATTACATTTCTATTCCCACGGGAGATTGGGGTGCGGGCGGACGCGTCACCGTGAGGGGTGTCAGCCTGACCTATAGCTATTAATTCTTCAGGATTGTTTGGAAGACATCGTGAGGTGCGATGTTATGGCAGCCATGGATCCGGAGGTGAACACCGGCTTCTTGAGCGGAAAGGCTTTCATACAGATCACCCTGCCACCCCATGACTTCAGGATATCTGTAAAATCTGCATCGTCCCAAAGAAATACATGGTATTCCTTCGTATGGTGATCATAGGTGATGACCGATTGGCCGGGGAAATATTCGGTGGGGTAGATCATCAGGGCCAGTGGTGAATCATATCGGGACGTCTCCAGGTAGGCGAAATACAAATTGTGTACGAGGCATGCGATTATTTGTTTCTCATCCAGGAATTTCGCCAGTACACTGAGTTTCTGCACCAGGTGTTCTAAAGGCGAGTCTTCCTGCCGGTATGCTTCGATGGGTAACCAGGCCTGATTGCGCATGTCCAGGAACTCAAGGGATGCCGGATGAAATTTCAGTTTGTAATCGAAACTGGTATTGCCCGGTGCAAAGTACCCGGGGTAATAATAATCCAGCCCTTTTTCTATACAGTACGCATATTTCAGCATCGTGGTGTATTTGCCGATGCTGAAATTGCTGTACGAAGGTTCAAAATAACTCACGATGCCCATGGCGGCGTGATGACCGAGATCAAAGAATCCTGCACCGATGAGCTCTTCTCCGTCGTACACATTGATTTGCTGGGTGTTGAAGAGGTTGTGATCCGTATCACCATATAAGATGGACTCCAGTGAATCCGGGAAGCCCGATGGTTTGCTTTCCCGATAGGTCTGGTAGAGCAGTTCATGTTCCGGCGTTGGGTGAAAGTCTGTGATCTCTATACGGAACCGATTGTCTTTCTGCAGTTTGCGAAACCATTTCGGAAACTGGAAATCAGCAAGCCGATGCCTGAGCCAGATGGCATCATAGAATTCAAGGCCCATTTGCAGAAACTCAGTGGTAAACACATACTGTTTCATCCTGAACCAGCCGTTCAGCAGATAATGATCCAGCTCATCGCCATTAATGTGTTCCAGTATGCGTTTGGCCTTGTACATGATGCTTTGTTAAGGTAACAAATTGACTGTTAATGCAATGCAGAAATGCACAAAGGGTATGTATCAACTTTTAGTGGTGGAAGCAAGGGTTCGCTGATCGTACAATTACTATGCTTCATCGAAATAACACCCCAGCACATACGAAAAATACGATTTATGAGTTTATTAATAGCTAGTTTCAATCTAATCTAATCCTAAGAAATGAATCAAATGTCGATCAATCAGCAACTCAGCGCCATCTGGCAACTGCTGGTCAATAATTTCGAGTACGGCGCAAGTGTGGAAGAGATCAGTGCGGCCCTGCCTTTTGAACTGGAGCGCAGAACGCTTCAGAGAAGGCTGGACCTGTTGAAGGAGCAAGGTGCAGTGAATATGGTTGGTAAGACGAAGTCAACCAGATATATCGCGGCGGTGAATGAGTATCGCCCCCGCCCCAAAGTTTCGGAAGCCTCTAAAGTTTCAATAACCCTGTCAGGTCCTGCAAGCCTTGCCTTGCAGGCCCTTTCCCAACCCCTTGCGTTGCGGAACGCTGTGAATGTCAATGTGTTTTTCCTGGAGTCGTATAGGCCAAACATCGATAATTATTTTACCGAAGCAGAACGTAAACAAATGCACATTCTGGGTAAAACCAAGTTTACCGGTTATGCTGCAGGCACTTATGCAAAAGGCGTGATGCATGCATTAGTCACAGACCTTGCTTATAACTCATGCAGGCTTGAAGGAAATGCGTATACGCATCAGGATGCGGAGCAGTTATTTGTGAATGGCGAGTTCAGTGGTTTTGCTTCAGACATGGAGCACCAGATGATCCTCAATCATAAAGATGCGATTGATTTCCTGGTGAACAATGCACAGGATGCCAATTTTGACATCTATACTTTGTTGAACCTGCACGCACTGTTGTCTAACAATTTATTGCTGGATGCCAGTCATGCCGGTCAGCTCCGCAGCTTACCCGTTAATCTGGAGGATACAACCTATACCCCCACAACAAATGTGCGTCAGATTGAAGAGCGATTTAAACAGATGCTGGAAAAGGCATTACAGATTACCGATCCTTTTGAGCAGTCGTTTTTCATCATGGTGCAATTACCTTACCTGGTTCCATTTGCCGATATGAACCTGTCTGTGGCGAGGTTGGCAGCAAATATCCCGATGCTGAAGAAAAACGTGATGCCATTGGCTTTTCACGAAATGCCAACGGAGCTTTTTCAACAGGCTTTGTTGTGTGTGTATGAGCAGAACCGTGTGGATGTGATGAAAGATCTTTTCATGTTTGCTTATCAGCAGTCTTGTGAGCGATATACGCATGTGAAACATCGCAATGGAGAGCCTGATCCTTTCCGTATCAAATACAGGGAGCAGATAAGGACGGTGTTATTTGATATTGTGACGGGGAATATGCTTCAGGATGCCGCGGCTGGAGCCATTGAGCAGCATGCTTCGGCTATGCCTCCCTGTGATCTGCTTCGTTTTACAGAATTGGTGGGGAAAGAACTGGAGGCCCTGCACGAAGGGAACATCGCGAGATACTGGATCAGGCCCGCAGAATTTATGGTGTGGAAAGCGGGCTGGGAATCTGGCGGGAGCACAAGTATCATCGGTTCACGAGTGGTCAGGATGGAACAGCTTATAACGGCAGCCAACCAATATTTCAAGAGTCCTTCATAAACCCTGGATCAAGGTTTGTATTTCGGAACGACAGTTTTAGGACTGTCGTTTTTTTTGTTTTAGTGAGAAGATAAAGGGAGAGGTGCGAAGCCCTGCGAACTTCGAACTGCGACCTGCGAACTGCGACCTAAATCTGTCCTGTTTCTGTCACAATTCTGTCTCAATACTGATATCTTTGTCGTGGTACTGTCATGAAACTTGTCACAAACCTTTATATCTATCCCATAAAAAGTCTCGGTGGCATCGAGATCAATGTCGCGAATGTGACTTCGCGTGGACTAGAGTTTGACCGAAGGTGGATGTTGGTGGATGAGCACAACCAGTTTTTGACGCAAAGGAATTTTCCGAGGTTGGCACAATTGCGAACCTCCATTCAGGACAAAGATCTCCTGGTGCAGGATTTGTCAGATCCGAGTCAGTCTGTCCGTTTTCCATTGATACCATCAAATGGTGAAACCATTCGCGTAACGGTTTGGGACGATGTCTGTGATGCCTGTGATGTGGACGGATCCGTGAATGTTTGGTTCTCCCGAATATTGGAAAGAAATGTGAAACTGGTATTTATGCCAGAGGATTCTATCCGCCCGGTTGATCCGCAGTATGCGAAACAGGGCGATATCACCAGTTTTTCTGACGCGTATCCGATTTTGTTGATCGGGCAGTCGTCACTTGACGATTTAAATGCGCGACTGGAAACCCCCGTGCCGATGGCTCGCTTTAGGCCCAATATCGTTTTCAGTGGCGGAGTGCCTTATGCGGAAGACGATATGCATCGGTTTTCCATCAATGGCATTGATTTTCACGGCGTTAAACTTTGCGCGCGATGTGTAATGACTACCATCGATCAAGACAAGGCCGTTGCGGGTAAAGAACCTTTGCGCACACTTAGCCAATACCGCACCATCAACAATAAAGTCATGTTTGGGCAGAATGTGCTTGTTGGAGGTTTTGGTGTGATTAAAGTAGGTGACTCGTTATTGGTTAGGTAAGTTATTTTTAGAAGGGTTGAACACCAGGAAACAGAATGCTTTTACGCCACTCACAAATCCGGATTCATCGAGATAAAAATCTGGTGTATGATGTCCCCCCGTTTTGATGCCTGCGCTGGCGGGTGGTAGTGCGCCCAGGCTGAAAAAGAAGGTGGGTGCTTTTTGGCCATAGAATGAAAAATCTTCGGCGGCCGTGATCCAGGTACTTTCTTTCACCTTATCTGCACCAACGGCTTTGACCAAAGAGGGCACAGATTTTTTCGTGAGTTCAGGATCATTATAATTCACGAGGGTCTGGTTCACAATGGTTACTTCACCGGTAGCGCCCGCACTTTCTGCAATGGATTTCACTACACGTCGCATGCTTTCGTGCGCTTTCAATCGCATATCTGCATCCAACGCACGAATGGTTCCGCGCATTTCGGCCGTTTCGGGGATGATATTATTTCTGACGCCGGCATTGAATGCGCCTACCGTGATCACGAGTGGCGCTTTGATGAGATCTGCCTGGCGGCTCACAATGTGTTGCAGTCCTTCATAGATCTGGACCGATACGGCAATGGGATCGATGGCACCCCATGGTAATGCACCATGATTGCCCCTACCCTTCACCGTTATGGTGAACAGGTCCGAGGATGCCTGGTGTGCGCCGGACTTGTAGGAGATCTGTCCAACCGGCATTTCAGCGGCCATATGCAATCCATATACATAATCCAGTTTGGGATTGTCCATCGCTCCTTCCTTGATCATCAGTGGCGCGCCGCCTTCTTCGCCATTGGGCGCACCTTCTTCTGCAGGTTGGAATAAAAACACGATGGTGCCCGGAACTTCTTTCTGCATATTTTTCAACGCGGTGGCCGTGGCCATCAGGATGGCAGTATGGGCATCATGACCGCAGGCGTGCATCACGCCCACTTCCTGATTATTGTAGGTGGATTTTACTTTTGACGCGAAAGGAATCGGGGTGCGTTCAACAATGGGCAGCGCATCGATGTCTGCCCGCAAACCCACGTTGGGTCCGGGTTTGCCGCCTTTCAGGATGGCCACCACCCCTGTCTTCGCAACCGGATATCTGACTTCAAGGCCGATGGATCTCAGGTAATCGGCGATATATTTTCCGGTATTGGTTTCCCTGTTGGAGAGCTCTGGGAACTCGTGAAAATGCCGGCGCCATTTGATCAGTTCTGATTCCGTTTGCTGAATGACCTCGTTGAAATTTTTCGGCGTTTGCTGGGCAGTAGCGCAGAAGGAAAACAATACCAACGACCAGAGCAGCATGCGAAATTTCATACCAGAACAGTTTCCTGTAATTTACCGCACAAATTTTAAATATGTTCAGGGAGATCTGGTGTCTGTCTTAAATGTTATTACGCAGCGTAGCCTTGATCTCAGACAATGACCATTCTTTGATCAGTTTACCGTCACAGAAGACGGGCTTGAGCAGGCTTTCTTCTTCTTCTTTCCAACTGACACGATCCTTCAAGACAAGTCCAGATTCAGACTGCGTAACTTTCAACAAACCTGTT